>NZ_JFJV02000168.1:0-26662 GCF_000611145.1 Cupriavidus sp. SK-3
GTGCGGTGGCGCCGGCGGTGGCTTCGGTGTCGATCTTGGCGATCACTTCGTCGGCGACCACGGTGTCGCCATCGTTACGGATGATCTGCGACAGCACGCCGGCCGACGGGGCGGGCACTTCGAGCACGACTTTGTCGGTCTCGATTTCAATCAGGATTTCGTCTTGGGCAACGGCTTCGCCCGGCTTCTTCTTCCAGTTCAGCATGGTTGCTTCGGCAACCGATTCAGAGAGTTGCGGAACCTTGACGTCGACAATAGCCATGGTTGGTATTTCCTTGATGTATTCGTATGTGCTTCAGGCAGCGGCAAAAAACATGGCGGTGCGCGCTCTTCGCGCGCGCCGCCATGCCGGCCACGATCATTTGGTCAGGACAAAGCCCTTGAGCTTGGCGAAGGCCGCTTCGAGCAGCGCCTTCTGTTGCTCGTTGTGCTTGGCGTAGTAGCCCACCGCCGGCGATGCCGAGGCGGGACGACCCGCGTAACCGAGCTTCTGGCCTTCCGCCATGTTTTCCATGATGAAGTGCTGGACGAAGAACCAGGCACCCTGGTTCTGCGGCTCATCCTGGCACCACACGATTTCATTGGCGTTCGGGTACTTCTTCAGCTCGGCTGCCACTGCCTTGTGCGGGAACGGATACAGCTGTTCCAGGCGGATGACGGCGGTGTCGCCGGCACCGCGTTCCTTGCGGGTATTGACCAGGTCGTAGTAGACCTTGCCCGAGCACATGATCACGCGCTTGACCTTGCTGGCGTTCAGTTCTTCGTGATCGGGGATAACCGTCTCGAAGTGACCCTTGGCCAGGTCGGACAGCGGCGAGACCGCATCCTTGTTACGCAGCAGCGACTTCGGCGTCATGATCACCAGCGGCTTGCGGAACAGGCGGATCATCTGGCGGCGCAGCAGGTGGAAGATCTGGGCCGGCGTGGTCGGCTGGCAAACCTGCATATTGTGGTCCGCGCACAGCTGCAAGAAGCGCTCGATGCGCGCCGAGCTGTGTTCCGGACCCTGGCCTTCATAGCCGTGCGGCAGCATCAGGGTCAGGCCCGAGGCGCGGCCCCACTTCACTTCGCCGGAGGAGATGAACTGGTCGATCACCACCTGGGCGCCGTTGACGAAGTCGCCGAACTGGGCTTCCCAGATCACCAGCGCGTTCGGCTCGGCCGTGGAGAAGCCATATTCGAAGCCGAGCACGGCCTCTTCCGACAGCACCGAGTCGATCACCGTGAACGGTGCCTGGTTTTCCGACACGTTCTGCAGCGGCACGTAGCTGCCGGCATCCCAGCGCTCGCGGTTCTGGTCATGCAGGACCGAGTGACGGTGCGTGAACGTACCGCGGCCTGCATCCTGGCCGGTGATGCGCACCGGGTAGCCCGAAGCCACCAGCGACGCGAAGGCCAGGTGCTCGCCCATGCCCCAGTCGAGCGCCTGGTCGCCGCGGCCCATGTTGGCGCGATCCTTGACAACCTTCTCGACCAGCGGGTGCAGCTTGAGGTGCTCGGGGATGGCGGTAATGCGTTCGGCCAGGCGCTTGAGCTCGGTCACCGGCACGGCGGTGTCGGCGGCGTCGGTCCACTTGCGGTTCAGGAACGGCATCCAGTCCACGGCGAACTTGTTCTTGAAGTTCGACAGGACGGGGTCGACCGTGTGCTTGCCCGCATCCATGGCGGCGCGGTATTCCTTGACCAGCTGATCGCCGAAGTCAGCGGGCACCAGGTTTTGCGCAGCCAGCTTGTCAGCGTACAGCTTGCGCGTGCCCGGGTGCTGGGCGATCTTCTTGTACATCAGCGGCTGGGTAACGGCCGGGGTGTCCTGCTCGTTGTGGCCCAGCTTGCGGAAGCAGATGATGTCGACCACGACATCCTTCTTGAATTCCATGCGGAATTCCACCGCCAGCTGCATGGCGAACACCACGGCTTCGGCATCGTCGCCGTTCACGTGCAGCACCGGTGCCTCGATCATCTTGACGACGTCGGTGCAATACAGCGTGGAGCGCGAGTCGCGCGGGTCCGAGGTGGTGAAGCCGATCTGGTTGTTGATCACGATGTGCATCGTGCCGCCCGTGCCGTAGCCGCGGGTCTGTGCCAGGTTCAGCGTTTCCATCACCACGCCCTGGCCTGCGAAGGCCGCGTCGCCGTGCACTTGCACCGGCAGCACTTCCGCATGGCCTGCAGGTTCGCCGCGGCGTTCCTGGCGGGCCTTGACCGAGCCTTCCACGACCGGGTTGACGATTTCCAGGTGGGAAGGATTGAAGGCGAGCGACAGGTGGATCGGGCCGCCTTCGGTGGAGACGTCGCTGGAGAAGCCCTTGTGGTACTTCACGTCGCCGGCCGGCAGGTCGTCAACGTGCTTGCCCTCGAATTCGGCGAACAGGTCAGCCGGCATCTTGCCCAGCGTATTGACCAGCACGTTCAGGCGGCCGCGGTGGGCCATGCCGATGACGATTTCCTGCACGCCCTTGCTGCCGCTGTGCTGGATCAGTTCGTCCATGGCGGCGATGAAGCTTTCACCGCCTTCGAGCGAGAAGCGCTTCTGGCCAACGTACTTGGTGTGGAGGAAACGCTCCAGGCCTTCGGCCGCCGTGAGGCGGTCGAGGATATGCTTTTTCTTCTCGAGCGTGAATACCGGCTTGGAACGCGTGGTTTCCAGGCGCTCTTGCCACCAGCGCTTTTGCGCCTGGTCGCTGATGTACATGAACTCGGCGCCGATGCTGCTGCAATAGGTTTCGCGCAGGTTGTTGAGCAGCTCGCGCAGGCTCATCGATTCCTTGCCGAAATACGTATTGCTGGCGTTGAAGACGATATCGAGATCGCTTTCCGAGAAGCCGTAGAAGGCCGGATCGAGATCCGGCAGGGGCGGACGTTCCTGGCGCTTGAGCGGATCCAGGTCGGCCCAGTGCGAACCGATGTTGCGGTAAGCGGCGATCAGCTGCGTGGCGGCGACGCGCTTGCGCCCCATATCGGAGTCGGCCGATGCAACGATGGTTCTGATCGGACCCGCCTTGGCGCGCTCGGCGAACGAGGCGACGATGGGAGCGTGGGGGATGTCGCGGGCGTTGGAGCCATCGACGGCCGGCACGTTCTGCATCGCGTCGAAATACGCGCGCCAGTTATCGGGAACCGAGGTGGGATTCTGGAGGTAGGCCTCGTACAGTTCTTCTACATAGGGGGCATTGCCGCCGAAGAGGTACGAATTGCTCTGATACTGCTGCATCATGGGGCGCTCACTATTATCCGGGAATGCCGGAATAAAGCGGGTTTATCAACCTTCCGCGACACGGCTTGACCGGTTAGCGGATTGCAAACAACTCTTTAGGGGCAGCAACCGAAACATATTCATGCATCATTATGCAAACGGCACCACAGCGGGTGCCGAACTGTTCAGTCGCCCTGAAAGGGTCAGTTGTGCGTGGAAGGACCTAAGTCTTCACTCGCATAAGGATAGCACGTTTGACGCATAAGCCGGGGGAATTTCGCCTCACGGCCCTTTTGCGGGCGTGCCACGTTGCGTAGCGGCCAATGCACGCAGCCGGCAAGGCAGCGGGGCCTGCCGGTTCGATAGCATGAACAGGAGACCAAAACCAATGGAGCGCTCGGTGTATCTCTCGAAATATCTACTCCAATCCAGCGCGAACGGCAGCCAATAATGCCAGCTCCCACCGTCAACGCCGCCGCACCGAGCGCCGCCCCCGCCACATGGCGGGCAGACCTGGTGGCCGGGCTAGCCATCGCCGGTCTGTTGCTCCCCGAAGCCGTGGCCTACTCCGGTATTGCCGGACTGCCGCCGCAAGCCGGCGTGATCGCGCTCTTCGCCGGCCTGTTGGTCTACGGCGTGCTTGGCAGCAGCCGCTTTGCCATTGTCTCGGCCACGTCATCATCGGCGGCGGTGCTGCTGGCTGCCACCACGGCTGCGGCAGAAGCTGACATGGGACTGCGCATCGCGCTTGGCGCCGCGGTCATCCTGCTGGCGGGGGTGTTGTTCCTGCTGGCGTCGCTGGCGCGCCTGGGGGCGATCTCCAGCCTGATCGCCAAGCCCGTGCTGCGCGGCTTTGCATTGGGGCTGGCGCTGACCATCGTGCTCAAGCAATGCCCGAAGATCCTGGACATACATCCGTCGCATGGCGACTTCCTGCGCATGGCCTGGGAACTGCTCGCCGGATGGCGCCACTGGAACCTGGCAGGCGCGGCGGTGGCCCTGGTGGCGCTGGCGCTGCTGCACGTGTTCGCGCGCTGGCGCGCCATGCCGGGCGCGCTGCTGGTCATCGCCGCCGGCATCGTGCTCGATCTCAGCGGCTGGACCCAGGCGCACGGCGTGGCGGCCGTCGGCAACATCGCCTTGCAGTTCTCGGCGCCGCGGGTGCCGGAACTGACCCCGACCGACTGGATGCGCGTGGGCGAGCTGGCCGCCGCGCTGGCGCTGATCCTCTACGCCGAAAGCTACGGCTCGATCCGCACCTTTGCCATGCGCCACGGCGATATCGTCTCCCCAAACCGCGACCTGGCGGCACTGGGGCTCGCCAATCTCGCCTCGGGGCTGTTCCAGGGCATGCCGGTGGGTGCGGGTTTTTCCGCCACCTCGGCCAACGAAGCGGCCGGCGCGCAAAGCCGCCGCGCCGGCCTGGTTGCCGGCACGGTGGTCTTTGCCGCTGTGTGCACGCTGCTCCCCTGGATCTCGCACACGCCGGAGCCGGTACTCGCGGCCATCGTGATCCGCGCGGTCGGGCATAGCCTCAATCCGGGCAGCCTCAAGCCGTATTTCGACTGGCGGCGCGACCGGCTGGTCGCGCTGACCGCCTTTGCCGGCGTGCTGTTGATGGGTGTGCTGCATGGGCTGCTGCTGGCGATCGGGGTCAGCCTGGCGATGCTGCTGCAGCGCTTGTCGCGCCCGCAGGTTACGTGGCTGGGCCGCTGGGCTGATAGCCACGACTTCGTCGACATGGCGCGCCACCCCGAGGCCACCGTGCCCAAGGGACTGCTGATCGCGCGCCCGGAAGTCCCGCTGTTCTTCGGCAATATCGATAGCGTGCTTGGCACCGTGCGCCATGTACTGGCGCATGAGCATCCCCAGTATGGCCTGGTGCTAAGCCTCGAAGAATCGTCGGATCTCGACGGCACCGTCCTGGAAGCCCTGGGCGAACTGGCGGTGTTTGCGAAGGCCCACGGCATACCGCTGCGGCTCGCGCGGGTCAAGGACGAGGTGCGCGACCTGCTGGCGCACGCGCGCAACCCGGCCCTGCCCGAAGAAATGTGGCGCGGCTGGAGCGTGGACGATGCGGTCCGCGACGCGTTGGCGCAAGCTGCATGAACAGGCGATGCGCCCGCGCCTGGCGGACTAGCCCTGGCGCGGCGCGATCAGGTCAACCGCGTCGGTAATCAGCGCGTCGAGCCCCCAGCCAAGCAGTTCAGTCGCGCGCTCCGGGTCATTGACCGTATAGCACGCCACCCTGAAGCCGGCCGCATGGGCCGCCCGGATGACCTCGGCACTGAGCTCGCGATGATTGGCGTCGAGCGCCACGCAATCCAGCCGGCGCAGCCGCTCCAGCCAGTCGGGTGGCAGCTTGTCGAGCAGCAGCGCGCGCGGCAGGGCCGGCGCGGCCCGACGGGCCGCTTCCAGTGACTCTTCCGAGAACGACGACAACAGCGGCTGGGTGTCGCTGCCAGCCCACAGCGCCTGGGCATCAAGGGCCACGGCGGCGCCGGTGCGCCATTCCGCGCCCGGCACCGGCTTGATCTCGATATTGACCATGAACCCGTTGGCGCGCGTATAGCGGGCAATCGCCGCCAGTGTGGGAACCGGCTCCCCGGCATAGGCCGGGCTATGCCAGCTGCCCGCGTCCAGCATGGCAATCTCACCCAGGGTCAGCGCATCGGCGCGACCCTGGCCGTTGGTGGTGCGGTCGAGCGTAGCGTCGTGCAACAACACCGGCCGCCCGTCGCCCGACAGCTTCACATCGAACTCGAACATGCGATAGCCGAACGACGCGCCGTGGCGGAAGGCCGCCAGGGTGTTCTCGGGCGCCAGCTTGCCGGCGCCCCGGTGGGCGATATGGCGCGGATAGGGCCAGGCGGCTTGGGTCATGTCAGGCCTCGATGCGTTTGCCGGAATCGGCGTCGAAGAAGTGCAGGTGCTCGGCCGTGGCCGTAATCGGCAGGCGATCGCCGCCGCGCACCGGCATGTTGCTGTCCAGCCGCACCACGACCGGCTGGCCACCCAGCGTGCCGTAGGCAAAGGAATCGGCACCCAGCGCTTCCACCAGACGGACCTCGATCTCGGCAATCGCATCGTGCGCCGCGCACGGTTCGATATGCTCGGGACGCAGGCCAAGCAGCGCGCGCTGGGGCAGGTGCAGGCCCATCGGCAGGTGGCCGAGGGTGGCGGCTTGCCCTTGGGCGCCCTCCTTCTGCTCCACGCGCATCTGCGCCTCGCCCTGCCCGCCATTGGTCCGCGCAACCGGAACGAGGTTCATCGGCGGCGAGCCGATGAAGCTGGCGACGAACGTGCTGGCGGGGCGCGCATAGACTTCCAGCGGCGTGCCGATCTGTTCCACGCGCCCGCCGTTGAGCACCATCATGCGGTCGGCCAGCGTCATGGCCTCGACCTGGTCGTGCGTCACATACATGCTGGTGGTACGCAGGCGCCGATGCAGCTCCTTCAGTTCCAGGCGCATCTGCACGCGCAGCTTGGCGTCGAGGTTGGACAGCGGTTCGTCGAACAGGAACACGGCAGGCTCGCGCACGATCGCGCGGCCCATGGCCACGCGCTGGCGCTGGCCGCCCGACAACGCGCGCGGCTTGCGCTCCAGCAGCGGCGCCAGTTCGAGAATGCCCGCGGCATGCTTGACGCGCTGCTCGATCTCGCTCTTTGCCATGCCACGTATCTTCAAGCCATAAGCCATGTTGTCGTACACGCTCATATGCGGATAGAGCGCGTAGTTCTGGAACACCATGGCGATGTCCCGTTCGGCGGGTTCGAGGTTATTGACGATCTTTTCGCCAATATGCACCTCGCCGCCACTGATGGCTTCAAGCCCGGCCACCATGCGCAACAGCGTGGATTTGCCGCAGCCCGACGGGCCGACAATGACGATGAACTCGCCATCGTTGATTTCCATATCGATGCCGTGCACAACCTTGACGTTGCCGGCGTAGGTCTTCTGTACGTTGCGAAGCGACAGTTTTGCCATTGCTATTCTTTCTCGCTGGGCAAGCGTGGCGGGCGCGCCAACACGTGAGCGCGCCCCGCCCCGCCCGCTTATTTTTCGGTTTCGACCAGGCCCTTGACGAACCACTTCTGCATCAGCACCACCACGATCGCGGGCGGCACCATGGCCAGCATCACGGTGGCCATCACCAGGTTCCAGTCGGTGGCTGCGTCCCCGGAGCGGGAGATCATCTGCGTCACGCCCACCACCACCGGCGTCATCGACTTCTGCGTGGTGATCAGGAGCGGCCACAGGTACTGGTTCCAGCCGTAGATGAACTGGATCACGAACAGCGCGGCGATGCTGGTCTTGGACAGCGGCAGCACCACGTCCTTGAAGAAGCGCAGCGGCCCGGCGCCGTCGATGCGCGCGGCCTCGGCCAACTCGTCCGGAATGGTCAGGAAGAACTGGCGGAACAGGAAGGTCGCGGTGGCCGAGGCGATGATCGGGATGGTCAGGCCGAAGTAGCTATCCAGCATGCCCAGGTCCGACACCACCTTGTAGGTAGGCAGGATCCGCACTTCCACCGGCAGCATCAGCGTGATGAAGATCATCCAGAAGAAGGTCTTGCGCAGCGGGAACTTGAAGTACACCACCGCGAAGGCCGAGATGATCGAAATCGCGATCTTGCCCAGCGAAATGCCCAGCGCCATGATCAGGCTGTTGAACATCATGCTGGAGACGGGGGAAGCGGATTCGCCCACGCCCCTGAACAGCACGGTGCGATAGTTCTCGAAGAAATGGCCGCCGGGGATCAGCGTCATCGGCGCGTCAAGCACCTGCTCCGCAGTCAGCGTGGAGGCCACGAAGGTTATATAAACCGGAAACGCCACCACCAGGATGCCGAGGATCAGCACCGCGTGCGTGAGGAAATCCAGAAAGGGTCGTCGTTCTACCATGTTTGCGCCCGCCTGATCAGTATTGAACCTTGCGTTCCACGTAACGGAACTGCACCACCGTGAGGGCGACCACGATCACCATCAGCACCACCGACTGCGCTGCCGAGCCACCGATGTCCATCCCGCGGAAGCCGTCGTGGAACACCTTGTAGACCAGCGTGTTGGTGGAGTTAAACGGACCACCGTGGGTCACCGAGTCGATGATGGCGAAGGTATCGAAGAACGCGTACACCACGTTGATCACCATCAGGAAGAAGGTGGTCGGCGACAGCAGAGGGAAGATGATCGACCAGAAACGGCGCCACGGCCCCGCGCCGTCGATGGCGGCAGCCTCGATCAGCGACTTTGGAATGCTCTGCAGACCCGCCAGGAAGAACAGGAAGTTGTAGCTGATCTGTTTCCACGCCGCCACCAGGATCACCAGGGTGAGAGCCTGCTGCCCGTTGAGCAGGAAGTTCCAGTCCATGCCCAGCGCGCGCAGCGCGTACGACACCACGCCCAGGCTGGGGTTGAACAGGAACATCCACAGCACGCCCGCCACTGCCGGCGCCACGGCATAGGGCCAGATCAGCAGCATCTTGTAGGCCATCGCGCCGCGCAGCACGCGGTCGGCGAAATACGCCAGCACGAGCGCGAAGGAGAGCCCCACCAGCGTGACGCCCACGGCGAATACGCCGGTAATGCGGAAGGACTCCAGGTAGAGCGGATCATTCCACAGCGTGCGGAAGTTCTCCAGCCCGACAAAGTCCAGGTTGATGCCGAACGCGTCCTGCTGCAGCACGGACTGGTACAGGGCCTGGCCCGCGGGCCAGAAGAAGAAGATGAGCGTGATGGCGATCTGCGGAAAGACCAGCAGATAAGGCAGCCATCGCGATCGGAAGACAACCCGTTTTTCCATGGGCAATTGTCCAACGGATGCCGCGCGGAGCGGCATCAAACCAGATCACAGCGCGAGTCCGCGAAGCGGCGCGCCAACCAATCGGCGCGCTGGCCGGGACGCACCCTTCCGGGAACGCCCCGGCCAATGCGCCGGGCCAACAAAAACGGGCGGGATACTGCCCCGCCCGTTTTGCGGCAAAACAGGCCTAGCTTACTCGCGCGCGGTCTTCTGGAAACGCTCGAGCAGATCGTTGCCGCGCTTGACGGCGGTATCGAGGGCTTCCTGGGGCTGCTTCTTGCCTGCCCAGACCGCTTCGAGTTCCTCATCGACCACGGTACGGATCTGCACCAGGTTGCCGAGGCGCACGCCGCGCGACTTGTCGGTGGTCTTGACCACCATCTGCTCCACTGACACGTCGGCGCCCGGGTTCTTGTCATAGTAGCCGGACTTCTTGGTCAGCTCGTAGGCCGCCATGGTGACCGGCAGGTAGCCGGTAGCCTGGTGCCAGTCGGACTGGATTTCCGGACGCGACAGGTAGGTGAAGAACTTGGCCACGCCCTTGTACTCCTCGGCCTTCTTGCCGCCCATCACCCACAGCGAAGCGCCACCGATGATGGTGTTCTGCGGGGCGCCCGGCACGTCCGCGTAGTACGGCAGCTGCGATACGCCGAAGGCGAACTTGGCGTTCTTGCGGATATTGGCCAATGAAGCCGACGAACCGGTGAACATCGCGCATTCGCCGTTATAGAACTTGGCCTGCGATTCCGACTTGCGCCCGCCGTAGCTGAAGTAGCCCTTCTTCACCATTTCCTGCAGGTTGGCGATGTGCTTGACATGCAGCGGGCTGTTGAAGACCAGGCGCGCATCGGTGCCGCCGAAGCCGTTGTTCTTGGTGGCGAACAGCGTGTTGTGCCAGGCAGAGAAGCTCTCCAGGTGCACCCAGCCCTGCCAGTCGGTGGTGTACGCGCACTGGCCGCCGGAGGCCTTGATCTTGGCCGAGTACTGCATCACTTCGGGCCAGGTCTTGGGCGGCTTGCTGGCGTCCAGGCCAGCCTTCTTGAAGGCGTCCTTGTTGTAATAGAAGACCGTGGTCGAACTATTGAACGGGAAGGACAGCATCTCGCCCTTGGACGAGGTGTAGTAGCCGGCGACGGCGGGGATGTAGATCTTCTGGTCGAATTTCTCGCCCGCATCCTTCATCACGGTGGATACCGGCTTGATGGCCCCCTTGGCGCTCATCATGGTCGCGGTGCCCACTTCGAAGACCTGCAGGATGGCAGGCTGCGTACCGGCGCGGAAGGCGGCGATGCCCGCAGCCATGGTCTCGTCGTAGTTGCCTTTATTGACCGGCACGATCTTGTAGTCGGACTGGCTGGCGTTGAACTTGTCGGCGATCTCGTTCACCTTGTCATTCAGCGCGCCCTGCATGGCATGCCACCATTGGATCTCCACAGCGGCGTGGGCGGTCCCGGCCCCGGCCAGCGCGGCAAAGGCCGCAATCTTCAGCACGGTACGTTGGAAGGTCATCGACAGCTCCTAGTTTTGTTTTCTCAGTACGGACAAAAAAACGTCCGACTGTATGCAGTTTTTGTGACAGCCGGATGTTACCCCGCCGTGTCGGATTGGAAAACCGGGCATTTCTACTAAATTACAATAATATGACAACGATTTATCGACAGCTTGACAGGGTAAAATCTTGCGCCATGCAAGCCATCCACACCCTTCCCGCTCCGGCGCTGCGCCGCGTGCGCGGCGTACTGACCGATATCGACGGCACCATCACCACCGACGGCAGGCTGCCGGCGGCCACCTACCTTGCGCTGGACCAGCTCAAGCGAGCCGGCCTCCATGTCATCCCGGTGACCGGCCGCTGCATTGCCTGGGCCGAGATCCTGACCCGGCTCTGGCCAGTGGACGCCATTATTGGCGAGAACGGTGCCTTTTACTCCCACCTGCGCGCGGGGAAGCTTGTGACCCGCTACCTGGACGACTCCGCTACCCGGGCCGATAACCTGGCGCGCATCCATGCCCTGGGCGCACGCATCGTGCAAGAGGTGCCGGGCTGCGCGCTGGCCTCCGACCAGGCCTGGCACGCCGCCGACCTGGCCATCGACCATGCCGAGGACGTGGCGCCACTACCCCCGGCAGCGGTCGAGCGCATTGTCAGCCTGATGCGCGAAGCCGGCATGACCGCTACCGTCAGTTCGATCCATGTCAATGGATGGTTCGGGGAGCACGACAAGCTGAGCATGAGCCGGTTGTGCGCTGCGGAATTGCTGGGCGCCGACCTCGATACCGAACGCGACGAGTGGCTGTTTATCGGCGACTCGGCCAACGATGCGAGCATGTTCGCCCATTTCCCCTTGTCGGTCGGGGTCGCCAATATCCGCGACATCCTGCCGCAACTGCCGGCCAAGCCCGCCTATATTACTGAGGCGGCTTGCGGCGAGGGTTTTGCCGAGATGGCAGCGTTGCTGCTGGCCGCGCGCGACTGAGCGCGGCGACGAAAAGCGACGGCGGCAAGCTGCCAAAAAAACAGCCGGGACAAGCCCGGCTGTTTTTTTGCGCCCCGCAGCAACCCACTACCTGCTTCAATCGAAGCCCAGTTCCTGCAGCTTGCGGGTAATGGTGTTGCGGCCGATGCCCAGGCGGGTTGCCGCCTCGACACGGCGCCCACGCGTCACGCCGAGGGCCGCCTCCAGCACCGCCTTCTCGAAGCGCCGCGTGAGCGCATCCATCACCTCCGGCTGGCCGGACTCCAGCATGGCGCGGGCCTCCCCTGCCAGCAGGTGCTCCCAGCCGGCAATCGCGCTCGCGGCGGCCGTGCGGGTCGCGTAGGCCTGCGCGGAATCGGCCTCCGCGCCCATGCCGGCAGGCGCGGCGCCATAGTCGACGGCGTCGTGGCCCTCGGCGTCGTCCGCCCTGCCCTCGGCGCGTAGCTCCGCCATGCGCGGCACACCGGCATGGCTGCCCTGTGCCGCGCCCGTGCCGATCATCTCGCGCGGCATGTCCTTGACCTCGATGGTCTGCGCCGGCGCCATCACGGTCAGCCAGTTGCACAGGTTCTCGAGCTGGCGAACGTTGCCGGGGAATGGCAGCGTGCTGACATAGACCAGGGCCTCGTCCGACATGCGCTTGGGCTCGACGCCCAGTTCCTTGGCGCTCTTCTGCAGGAAATGACGGGCCAGCAGCGTAATGTCTTCCGGCCGCTCGCGCAGCGGCGGCAGGCGCAGCCGGATCACGTTGAGGCGGTGGAACAAGTCCTCGCGGAACAGCCCTTCCTTGACGCGCGTCTCCAGGTTCTGGTGGGTGGCGGCAATCACGCGCACATTGGCGCGCAGCGGATTGTGCCCCCCCACGCGGTAGAAGTTGCCATCCGACAGCACACGCAGCAGGCGCGTTTGCAGGTCGAACGGCATATCGCCGATTTCGTCGAGGAACAGCGTGCCGCCCTCGGCCTGCTCGAAGCGGCCGCGGCGCATGGTCTGCGCGCCGGTGAAGGCGCCGCGCTCATGGCCGAACAATTCCGACTCGAGCAGGTCCTTGGGGATGGCCGCGGTATTGAGCGCGATAAAGGGCCCATTTGCGCGCGGGCTGTGCTTGTGCAGCGCCTGCGCCACCAGTTCCTTGCCGGTGCCGGACTCACCGGTGATCAGCACCGTCACGTTCGACTGCGACAGGCGGCCGATGGCGCGGAACACGTCCTGCATGGCCGGCGCCTGCCCGAGAATCTCGGGCGCGTCGACCAGGCGGTCTTCCAGTTCCTCCTCGCGCAGGCTTTCCTGCAGCGCGCGGCGGATCAGCTCGACCGCCTTGTCAACGTCGAACGGCTTGGCCAGGTATTCGAAGGCCCCGCCCTGGAAGGCGGCTACCGCGCTGTCCAGGTCGGAGTAGGCCGTCATCACGATGACGGGCAGCCCCGGGTGCCGGGCCTTGAGTGCTTGCAGCAAATCCAGGCCCGAGCCTCCCGGCATGCGGATGTCGGAGATCAGGACTTGCGGCTCGTCATCTTCCAGCGCGGCCAGTACGTCGCGCACGTTGGTGAAGCTGCGCGAAAGCAGGCTTTCACGGGCGAGGGCCTTTTCCAGGACCCAGCGGATTGATTGATCGTCGTCGACTATCCAGATCGGCTTCATGTGCGTCGCTTGTCTGCTCGGTGTCATTTGGTCTTCCGTGAACCTGGCCGCACACCGCCGGCAAGCCGGTCGGCAGCAATCATTGGGGCAGTTCCAATTGCTGTCGCCGATGCGCTCAATGCAGGGGCAGCAGGATACGGAAGTCGGTACAGCCGGGCCGGCTCTCACATTCGATCAAGCCCTCGTGCTGCTGCACGAAGGTTTGAGCGAGTGTGAGACCGAGGCCGCTGCCGCCATCCCTACCCGACACCAGCGGGTAGAAGATGCGTTCGCGAATATCCTCGGGGATGCCCGGACCGTTGTCGATGACATGCAAGTCCAATGCCAGCTTGAACAAACGCTTGGCAATTGTTACCTGGCGGGCCACCCTGGTACGCAGGATGATCTGCGCATCGCCGCGCGCGACGCGCTCGGCGAGCGCCTGGGCGGCGTTGTGCACGATGTTGAGCACGGCCTGGATCAGCTGTTCCATGTCGCCGCGCAAGTCGGGCAGGCTCGCGTCGTAGTCGCGCACGATATCCAGCCCGGAGGGGAATTCGGCCAGCACCACCGAGCGCACGCGCTCCAGCACCTCGTGGATATTGAGGTCGGACACGATATGCGGATGGCGGTGCGGCTCCAGCAGGCGGTCCACCAAAGTCTGCAGGCGATCCGATTCCTTGATGATGACCTGCGTGTATTCGCGCAGCGAACGATCGGGCAACTCGAACTCAAGCAGTTGCGCCGCGCCGCGGATGCCGCCCAGCGGGTTCTTGATCTCGTGGGCGAGATTGCGGATCAGTTCCTTGTTGGCCGAGGTCAGGTCGAGGATGCGCTCCTCGCGGTCGCTGCGCACCTTTTGCTCGTTGGGCAGCACCTCCACCACCACGGCGTCGGCATTGGCGTCCAGCGCCCCGATGACGACATGGGCGTGCATGGGCTCCTGCAACGGCGGATGCAGCACCACGTCCTGCCGGCGGGCATCGAACTGCCGCGAAATCACGGTCTCTATCATGCTGGCCAGCTCTTCCGAGCTACCGAACAGGTCCGCGAGCGACAGTTCCACCATGGCCTTGCGCGACACCGCGAAACTCGCCTCGGCCGCGGGATTGGCGTAGACGATGCGCAGGCCGGGCTGGCGCACCAGCAACACGGGGTTGGCCACGACGTCCAGCCCCTGGTGGTAGGACACATCGCCCAGGGGCAGCACCACGGCTTCTCCTTCGGGCGGGGTACCGGCTCCGGCCGAGGCTACCTTGCGCGAGACGCTGCGAATCAGGCGACGCATGACACTAGTCCTTCAAGTTGGAGAGTTCGCGCCGCAGTGAAGCGGCATTGGCCTCGCCGCGCGCAATGTCGTCGCGTAGCGCGGCGGTGCGGTCGAGATACCTCTGGTAGTTGCGTTCATTGCCCTGGCGCTCGGGCTGGCCGTTGTTGTACTCGGCGCGCAGCGCGGCCAGCTTGGCCTCCTCGCTTTGCAATTCCTGCTCGAGTACGGCGCGGCGCTCGCCATCCCGGCTCTTCTGGGTCGCGCTGTCGACTCGCGGAAACGCCGCGGGCGCCACGGCAGGGCCGGCGCCCTTGCCCGCCGCAGGGGCATTCACGCGCCCGCCCGGCACGGTCATCACCTCGGGCAGGCTGAGCCGCTTGCAGCCCTTGCCGCCGTTGCCGTTCCGGTATTCCGGCACCCCGTTGGGGCCGGTGCAGACATAGATTTCCGACTGGGCCGGGGCCGGGCGGCTCCAGCACAGCAAGGCCAGCGCCAGCATGGCGCAAACGGCTGCCGATGCGTGCATGCGGGCACCGAAGCGGTGCGCCGGGTGGAGCGAGGGGGGCGGGAATTCGAGCGCGTCCATTGACATCAGCAGGGATGGTGGGAAAGGAGCCCCATTCTAGCGATCAATCCAGCGAACAAAACAAAAAGGGACAGCCGAAGCCGCCCCTTCCTGGTGCAACTGTTGCCCGGTCACAACCTGGCAACGCCTCGCCTTACAGCGAGTAGTACATGTCGAACTCGATCGGGTGAGTCGTCATGCGGAAGCGGGTCACTTCTTCCATCTTCAGTTCGATGTAGGCATCGATCATGGAGTTGGAGAAGACGCCGCCGCGCGTCAGGAACTCGCGGTCGTTGTCGAGGTATTCCAGGGCCTGGTCGAGGCTGGAGCACACGGTCGGGATCTTTGCATCCTCTTCCGGCGGCAGGTCGTACAGGTTCTTGTCGGCAGCTTCGCCCGGGTGGATCTTGTTCTGCACGCCATCCAGGCCGGCCATCAGCAGTGCCGAGAAGCCCAGGTACGGGTTCATCAGCGGATCCGGGAAGCGGGTCTCGATACGGCGGCCCTTCGGATTGGCAACGTACGGAATGCGGATCGAAGCCGAACGGTTGCGAGCCGAGTACGCCAGCTTGACCGGTGCCTCGAAGCCCGGCACCAGACGCTTGTACGAATTCGTGCCCGGATTGGTCAGGGCGTTCAGCGCGCGAGCGTGCTTGATGATGCCGCCGATGTAGTACAGGGCGAATTCCGACAGGCCGGCGTAGCCGTTGCCCGCGAACAGGTTCTGGCCGTCCTTCCATACCGACTGGTGCACGTGCATGCCCGAGCCATTGTCGCCAACGACCGGCTTCGGCATGAAGGTGGCGGTCTTGCCGTAGGTGTGGGCGACGTTCTGGATCACATACTTTTGCAGCTGGGTCCAGTCGGCGCGCTGCACCAGCGTGCTGAACTTGGTGCCGATTTCGTTCTGGCCCTGGCCGGCAACTTCGTGGTGGTGGACTTCCACGGGGATGCCCAGCGATTCCAGGATCAGGCACATTTCCGAACGGATATCCTGGAACGTGTCGATCGGGGCGACCGGGAAGTAGCCGCCCTTCTTGCCCGGACGGTGACCGCTGTTGCCGTGCTCGAATTCCTTGCCCGACGACCACGGTGCTTCTTCCGACTGGATCTTGACGGAACAGCCCTGCATGTCGATGTTCCAGGTCACGCCGTCGAAGATGAAGAATTCGGGTTCCGGACCGAAGAAGGCGGTGTCGCCCAGGCCCGTGCTCTTCAGGTAAGCCTCGGCGCGCTTGGCGATGGAACGCGGGTCGCGGTCATAACCCTTGCCGTCCGACGGTTCAACCACGTCGCAGGTCAGGATCAGGGTGGGTTCTTCGTAAAACGGATCGACGTTGGCGGTATTCGGATCCGGCATCAGCAGCATGTCCGAAGCCTCGATACCCTTCCAGCCGGCGATCGACGAGCCGTCGAAAGCGTGGCCGCTTTCAAACTTGTCTTCGTCGAAGTGCGACACGGGTACCGACACGTGTTGCTCTTTGCCTTTGGTATCGGTGAAACGGAAATCGACGAACTTGACGTCGTTTTCCTTCACAAGCTTCATCACATCTGCAACGCTGTGGGCCATGCCTATCTCCTGGAAATTCGGCTGAAGTCTATAAAGCCATTCTTGCGTCGATCTCTACAGTGCTACGCCTGGAAGGCGTTGGGGGCAGGATAAAGATCGGCCACGAAAGGGACGAGGAATGTTAGCAGAAAGCGTGCCAAGGCAACCCCCTTGTAACCCCCGCGTTCCCGAAAAAAGTGCAGCTGCGCGGCGCGATTCAGGGCCTGCGGCGCGTTCCGGGTGCAGCATATGACATACACCACAATCCTGCTGCCTCGCCGGTCGCGCCCGCTGCGGCAAGGCTCCGCGACCGCCGCAAACAAAAACACCTTAATGGTGCATTTGCACGCCAATTTGCACCGTTTCCGTGCTCACGCACCAGATTAGTTCATTTTGGCGCGAGCGGGGCAGCCTTGCCTGCTTGCGGTGCAGAAGCACCCCTTGCGGACGCCATGCCGCCGGTATTCCCGTTGTCCCGGCGGAAGTCTATACCGTTCCCCGCCAAACGCACCGGCTCGCACTTCCGGCGCGCTAGAATACTTGCCGGGCTCCCCCTGACGCCATTCCACCCATCGATTTTGTCACCCAGATGACCACCCGAGACGAACTCCTCCAAGCGGCGCGCCAGCGCCAGCAGCAAAACCAACTGCCCTACTTCGGCGCCCTCTCCCCGCAGGAAGCCTTCGCCTTGCTGCAGGGCGACCCCACTGCCGTGATGGTGGATGTGCGCACGCAGGCCGAACTGGACTGGATCGGCGCGCCGGACCTGCCGGAAGCCCAGGCGGCGCATGTGGAATGGAGCAGCTATCCGGGCGGCGCGCAGAATGCTGCGTTCATCGCCCAGCTCAAGGCCCGCGTGCCCGCCGACGTGCCGGTGCTGTTCCTGTGCCGCAGCGCGGCGCGCTCCAAGCACGCCGCCCGCGTCGCCACGGAGGCTGGCTACCAGTATGCGATGGATGTGCTGGAAGGTTTCGAAGGCAGCCGCGATGAACACCATCACCGCAAGACGGTGGAAGGCTGGTGCTTCCGGGGCCTTCCCTGGCATGGCGCCTGAAGCGGCGGCACGCCTGCGCCACAAGCAAAACGGGACAGCCTGGCTGTCCCGTTTTCATTTCCCCGACGCTTGACGGTTCAGTCCCCCGCCGGATCGCCCGGCCTGCGCGCAGCCACTTCCACCAGCTCGAAGCCCATCGCCCGCACACCATCGCGCAGCATGGCATAGGCCGGCTCGAGCTGATCAGCCGGCCCCTTGACGCCCAGGTCAATATGGCGGCGCGCATAAAGCTCGCCGCGCCTGGCATCTCCCACCGACGGCAGGCTGAACACGCGGATGCCGTCGAACGCGGCTTCGACCCGCTCCATCAGCGGCGTCAGCGTGGACTCCGGCGCCTCGAACACCAGGAAGGAGCGCTCCACCTGCACCGCCAGATGGAACAGGTGCGGATAGTAATGGTCCAGCACCCATTCCATCATCGGCCACGCCATCACCGGGAAGCCCGGCATGAAGTGATGGTCGGCCACTGAGAATCCGGGGATGCGGTTGTAGCTGTTCGGGATGATGCGCGCCCCGGCGGGGAATTCGCCCATCTTGAAGCGATGCTGGTTTTCCGGCAGGTTCAGGTCGGCCTTGACCGCATCGCCAGCCGCCGTCTCGGCAATGCGCTGCGCGATCAGTTCCCGCGCCTCGGGATGCAACTCAAGCGGCACCCCCAGCGCAGCCGCCGCGCACTGCCTGGTGTGATCGTCCGGGGTCGCGCCGATACCGCCGGTGCAGAACACCACATCGTCGCCGGCGAAGGTACGGCGCAGCGTCGCGGTGATGCGTGCGCGTTCGTCGCCCACGTACTCCGCCCAGTCCAGCGCCAGCCCGCGCGCCGCCAGCAGTTCGATGGCACGGCGCATATGCTTGTCTTCGCGCCGCCCCGACAAAATCTCGTCACCAATGACGATCAGGCCGAAACCCATGATGCCCTCGCTTCAGGATTGTTCAAGGCGCCGCACATCCGACGGCGCGAGATCGATAACGTCCACCACCGGCGCGGCCGCTGCGGCCGCGGCCGCGCGGTCGGCACGCCACTGCNCGCGTTCGGCACGCAACTGCTCCAGCGCGCGCAGGCAGAAATGGCCGAACCACAGCGCCGAGAAGATAAAGATCAGCACGTAGAGCCAAAGCGTGGCGGCCAGTACGAACGGAAAGAGAAAAATCAGCGCAGCCGAAAACACCCAGATCAGCGTCGGCGCCGAGCCCAGCAGGCCCACTGCCACGCCAATGGTGAGCAAGGCCCCGCGGTGGCGCCTCATCAGCGCCTTGCGCTCCTCCGCGGTGGCATGCTGGGCCAGCGCATCGTAGGTCATCACGCGGTAGGTCAGCCAGCCCCACAGCAACGGCGGAATCAGCGCGAAGAACGGCGGAATCAGCCACAGCGGCAACGTCACCAGCGCCAGCAGCAGGAACACCATGGTGCTGCCCAGTGCGTGGAACACGCTGCCCAACATGCTGCCGCCCCTGGACTTGACCAGGTCCGGATAGCTGCGTTCCAGGTGCCTCACCGCTGCCGGCACCGAGAACAGGCTGATAAACACCAGCATGGAGGCGATCACCAGCGGGATCATCAGCGCGATCACGAACAGCGGCGCCACCACCGTGCGCAGGGACTGCAGGCCGAACCAGTCGAGCGCGCCGTAGATCCAGCTGGTCAACACCGAGGCTTCCAGCACGCCGCGCGCGGCCATCATGATCGGCTCCCATCCCCACAGCAGCAGGCCACCCCACAGCCCGGTGGCGAGCAGGAAAGGAATGACGGTGAGCATCAGCATGCGCGGATGCAACTGGCTGATCAGGGCACGGCCAAGCGCGCGGAAAATATCGTTCATGCAGTGAATTGGGTTTCCACAAAGGCGGGGACAAATAGACTAGCACACGTCACAAGTGTCGCGGGCGACGCGTGCGCGGCCGCTGCTTGACAGCCCGGCACCGCCGATACGGCTGGCGGGGGGATGGTGCCGCCGGGCCGCCGCTCAGGCGGCCAGGCGCGTCAGCCGCGCCGCAGCAGGCGCTTGATGCCGTACCACTGCTGGGACAGCAAACCGGTGCCGTAGTTGCGTCCCTTGCCTGCCGGCGGCGGCATCTGGTCGCGGATGCCAGTGGGGTAATAGGCATCGGTGAATACGGCGGTACGGAACAGCATGTCCCACCAGGGGAAGATCACGCCGTAGTTGCATCCGCCCAGCCGGGTGGGCCGGCCGATTGCCTCGTGCCCGAGACCCACCGCATGATGCGTGCGGTGAAAGCGCGGCGAGACCAGCAACCGCTCGCCCAGGGCGCCAAAGTGCAGGCGCAGGTTGGCATGCTGCAAGCTTTGCAGCAGTTGCGACAGCGCCACCAGCAGCACGTACTGCGACGGCTCGACGCCCACCGCCAGCGCGGCCACGGCGAACACCACGTCGCGCAGCATGTCGTCGAGCAGGTGGTTGCGGTTGTCGCTCCACAGCGTCATCTGGCGCTGGCTGTGATGCACGGCATGCAGGCTCCACCACCACCGGTAGGTATGCGAGAGCCGGTGGTACCAGTAGTCGAGCAGGTCGAACAGCAGCAGGTAAATGAAGAAGCTGACCAGCGGGATCGAGGTCACCGCCGGCCACCAGTCTTCCACATTCACGCGCTGCCAGCCGAGCAGCCGCAGATGTCCTTCCAGCCCGTCCATCAGCGGCCCGAGCAGGAAGAACATGGCGAGCCGGAACAGGCCAAGGCGATGCACCAGGGTATAGAGGATATCCGTGCGGATCGCTGCGCGATCCGTGACGGCCTCGACCGGGCGCAGCTTTTCCAGCGGCCCGAGAATCAGCACCATCACTGCGATCTGCACCAGCCCCACCAGCAGCCATTCGGTGCCGGTGAAGGCGTCCTCTGCATAACCGCCGAAGCCGAGCTGGTATACCACGGGCAGGATCACATCCTGGAACAGCGTGGCCTCGATCTGGCCTACCCAGGCATTGAGCGCATCGAGCATCAGCGCCTCCCGGCCACGGTGGCGGCCTGGCCGCGTATCCAGTCACGATAGGCCGGATGCTCGCGCAGCGTCGCAAAGCAGAAGCCCTTGCGCTCCAGGCCGCTGATCAGCGGCTCCAGCACGCCGGGCGCCCACGGATCCTTGCGCGACCAGATGCCAAGATGAGCCATGGCGATATCGCCATCGCGCAGGTCGCGCAGCGCGCGCGCCAGCAATGCCTGGTTGGAAAAACGCTCGGAAGATAGCTCGTCCCCGAGGAAGCCGGCCGGCGCCCAGCCCACATGCTTGAAACCGCACTGCTCGGCCCATTGCAGGGTCTGCGGTGCGGTATGGCCGCCCGGCGCGCGCCACAGCGGCGACATGGCGGTCCCGGCAAGGCTGCGCAGCACCTGCGCGCTGCGGTTGAGTTCGCTGCAGAAGCTCTGCTGGTCCATGACCACATCCTGCCCCGCATGCGCGCCGAACTGCGGGCGCATCGTCACCTTGCCGTCGCGCACGCCGCGCAGGTAGACGTGATCGAAGGTATGGCTGCCAAAGACATGGCCATCGGCCGCCAGGGTCTTCCAGTATGCGGCCCAGCCCGGATCGAGCGAGCTGTCCTTGTTGATCGTAGGCTCGTTGGCGAGGAAGAAGGTGGCCTTGATATGGTGGCGGCGCAGCGTGTCGGCGATCAGCGCCGCCTGGCTCATGCTGCCGGTGTCGAAGGTCAGGTAGAGCGTGCCGGCGCGGCAGGCCGGTGGCGCGGCCTGCCCGGCTTCGGCCGAGCCGGCCGGCGAGGCGGCCAGCGCCAGCCCGGTGGCGGCAAGCCCTGCAGCCACCGCGCGGACCAGGGCACGGGGCAGCCAGGGCTGCGAAATCTTGCTCATGATGCCTGTCCTGATTTCCTTTGACTGCGTTGGAGTGGCAGCGGCCATACTAGTTTCGATACCGTGCCGGCCGCGGCGTTCCCGCCCGTGGCGCGGCTACCCGCCATCCCTCAATAAAGCGGCGCGCGGGTACGGAAATAAATACCGTGAGGCGAACGGCCCACGCGGATGGTCTTGACCAGCTTGCGGCTGGCCACGTCGATTAGGCCCACCGAGCGCGCCCAGCGGAAGCTCACCCACAGGGTTTTGCCGTCGGCCGTCAGTTCCATGTCGTCGGGGCCGGCCGGCAGGCCGGTGATATCGCCGACCTTGGTCAGGGTCTGCTGGTCGATGATGCTGATGGTGCCGGAAACCCGGTTGGACAGGAACAGATGGCGCTTGTCGCCCACCGCGCGGAAGTTGTGCGCGCCCTTGCCGGTCTGGATCTGCTTGACCATGGTGCGGGTACGCCAGTCGATCACGGCCACGTAGTCGGCGCCGGTCATGCCTACCAACAGGTATTTCTGGTCCGGCGTGACCCATATGCCCGCAGGTGCGGAACCGGCATCCATGCGCCACATCACGGTCTGCGTGGGCAGGTCGATGGCGACCACCTCGTTGGAGTCCTGCAACGTGACAAAGGCGATGCGGCTGTCGTCGGTGAAGGCGATATGGCTGGGGGTCTTGGCCAGCGGCAACTGCTTGGCGATCTTCAGCGCCTTGCCGTCCCAGCGGTAGATATCAACCCGGTCCAGCCGGTTGCCGGTAGCCAGGAACCATTTCTGGTCGGGCGAGAAGCCGATCTGGTAGGGATCGTCGATATTGGCAACGCGCTGCTGGACCTTGCCGGTAACCGGATCGAGGAAGACCAGGTCGTTGCCCACCGCATTGGCGATAATCAGCGACTTGTCGTCAGGGGTGGCGATCAGGTGGTGCGGCTCCTTCCCGATCGGGAACGTCTCCAGCACCTTCTGGGTGTCCTTGTCAATCAGCGTGACGGTGGCATCACCTGAATTGAGCACCACCACGACTTCCGCCAACGCCGGCGCCGCTACCATCCCCAGGGCCAGGGTGCCGATGGCGGCAAACCCGGAAACTACACGACGCAATGCGAGCATAAGACCGTTAAACAATGACTTAATCGATCATTCTAACGTTTTCGGACTGTGATCCGATGACCTAGCGCAACAAACTAACATTTGGTCACAATCTCCGCCCGGGCCAGTGCCCGGGCGGGGCGACGCGCCCGGTCTTCAGCGCTGCATGGCCTCCCACACCTTTTGCAGCCGCTTCACCGACATCGGCACCGGCGTGCGCAATTCCTGCGCGAAGAGCGCGATCCGCAGCTCTTCCAGCATCCAGCGGAACTCGTCCAGCCGGGCGTCTTCCACACCCCTGCCCTGCTGCCGCAACTGCGTCTCGGCGCGCTGCCATTGCTGCAGCAGCGGCGTGATTTCCTGCAGGCGCTGCGTATCGCGCGCCGGATCGCCCTTGATCTTGTCGATGCGCATGGCGATGCCCTTCAGGTAGCGCGGGAAATGCACCAGCTGCTGGTAAGGCGTATCGGCCACGAAGTTCTTGCCCATCAGCCGCGTCAGCTGCGCCTGCATATCGGCATGCGCCGCGGCAAACGGCTTGGCCTGGACCAGCTTGCGCGGCAGCGTCGCGTATTCGGCCAGCACCGCCCCAACCAGCCGGGCGATTTCCTGCGCGAGCAGGTTCAGGCGCGAGCGCCCTTCCTCCTTGCGCGCGGCGAACTCGGCCTCGTTGCGCGGCAGTGGCGCCTGCAGGCAGGCCCGCTCCAGCGCCAGCATCACGATCTGGTCGCGCAGCATTTCCTGCGTGCCCAGCGTCATGTACTGCATCGCCATCTGCTGCAGGCCGGGGATGTTCTTCTCCAGGAACTTCACCTGCTCGCGCAATTGCAGCGCGAACAGGCGGCGCAGCCCGGCGTGGTGGATGCGCACCGCCTCCTGCGGATCGTCGAACACCTCCACTTCGCAATGGGTGGTGTGGTCAACCAGCGCCGGGTAGCCATACAGCGTCTGGTTGCCCTTGCGGATCTCCAGCAGCTCCGGCAGTTCGCCGAACGACCAGCTGGTCAGGTTTTCGTACTGCCCGGCCTCGGCCGCCGGCACATCGCGCGCCGCGATGTTCTGGAACGACTGCTGCGCCTGCCCGCCGAACTCGGCGCGCAGCTGCGCCAGGTTACGGCCCATGTCCAGCTGTCTGCCGTGCTCGTCCACCACCTTGAAATTCATCGCGTGGTGGGCGGGCAGGGTCTCCAGCTTGAAGTCGGCGCGCTTGACCATGGTGCCGGTCTGTTCGCGGATGTCGGCGATCAGCACGTCGAGCAGTTCGCCCTCGCCAAAGGGATTGCGATCGACAAAGCCCGCCGCGTAATCCGGCAGCGGCACGCAATGGCGCCGCAGCTTCTGCGGCAGCGACTTGAGCAGCAGGTGGACCTTCTCCTTGACCATGCCCGGCACCAGCCAGTCGGCCCGCTCCGGACGCACCTGGTTGAGCGCGTACAGCGGCACGGTCAGCGTCACGCCGTCGCGATGGCTGCCCGGCTCGAAATGATAGGTCAGCGTCATATCGACGCCGGCCACCGGCATGACCTTGGGGAACAGGTCCGTGGTGATGCCGGCAGCCTCGTGGCGCATCAGCTCTTCGCGGTTCAGGTAAAGCAGCTTGCGGTCGCGCGCGCTTTCGCTCTGGTACCACTGCTCGAACGTGGCCTGCTGATGGATCTCCGCGGGGATCAGACGATCGTAGAACGCAAAAATCAGTTCATCGTCCACCAGCACGTCCTGCCGGCGCGACTTGTGTTCCAGGTTCTCGATCTCGCGCGTCAGCCGCTGGTTATGCGCGAAAAACGGCAGCTTGGTGTCGAACTCGCCCTCCACCAGCCCGCGGCGGATAAACAGCTCGCGCGCTTCCTGCGGGTTCATCGGGCCGTAGTGCACGCGCCTGTGCTGGTAGACCACCAGCCCGTACAGCGTGGCGCGCTCCATCGCCATCACCTGGCCGGATTTCTTCTCCCAGTGCGGATCGCTCCAGCTCACGCGGAGCAAATGGCGGCCCACCTGTTCCAGCCATTCCGGCTCGATCCTGGCCAGCGTGCGCGCAAACAGCCGGCTGGTCTCGATCAGCTCGGCGCCAATGACCCAGCGGCCTACCTTGCGCGCGATCAGCGAGCCGGGCCACAGGTGGAACTTGATGCCGCGCGCGCCCAGGTACTCGCGCCCGCGGCCGTCGGCGTCTTCCAGCTTGCAGCCCACATTGCCCAGCAAGCCGGTGAGCAGCGCCTTGTGCACTTGCTCATAGGTGGGCTCGCTTTCGTTGAGGCGCCAGCCCTGCTCCGTCACGGTGGTCAGCAATTGCGAATGCACGTCGCGCCATTCGCGCAGGCGCACATGCGACAGGAAATTGGCGCGGCACTGGTCCTGCAACTGGCGGTTGGTCTTCTTGTGCGCCACCGCCTCCTCGAACCATTTCCACAGCTTGACCCAGCCCAGGAACTCCGACTTCTCGTCCATGAACTTGCGGTGCGCCTGGTCGGCCGCTTCCTGGGCCTCCTGCGGGCGGTCGCGCGGGTCCTGCACCGACAGCGCGCTGGCGATGATCAGCACCTCGCGCAGGCAATGGTGCTCGCGCGCGGCCAGGGTCATGCGGGCCACCCGCGGGTCGAGCGGCAGGCGCGCCAGCTGGCGCCCGGTCGGGGTCAAAGCGTTGGCGTCGTCACCCACGCTTTCCACGGCACCCAGTTCCTGAAGCAACTGGTAACCGTCGGCAATGGCACGGCCCAGCGGCGGCTCGATAAAGGGGAAGGTCTCGATCGCGGTCAGCTTCAGCGCCTTCATGCGCAGGATGACCGCGGCCAGCGAGGAGCGCAGGATTTCCGGATCGGTAAAGCGTGCGCGGCCGATGAAATCGGCCTCCTCGTACAGCCGGATGCACACGCCGTCGGCCACCCGGCCGCAACGCCCGGCCCGCTGGTTGGCGGCGGCCTGCGAAATCGCCTCGATCTGCAACTGCTCGACCTTGTTGCGGTAGGAATAGCGTTTGACCCGCGCCATCCCGGTATCGACCACATAGCGGATGCCAGGCACCGTCAGCGAGGTTTCGGCCACATTGGTCGCCAGTACGATGCGGCGGGCATTGGAGGGCCGAAACACGCGTTCCTGCTCCTGCACCGACAGCCGCGCGAACAGCGGCAGGATCTCCGTATGCGGCGGATGGTGCTTGCGCAGCGCTTCCGCCGCCTCGCGGATCTCGCGCTCGCCGGGCAGGAATACCAGCACATCGCCCGGCCCGAGACGGCATAGCTCGTCCACGGCCTCGACGATGCCGTCGAAGAGGTCGCGATCCTTCGTCTGCGCCGACCGGGGCGCAGCCTCGCCCGGTGCGGGTTTGTCCTTCTCGATCGGCCGGTAGCGGACCTCGACCGGATACAGGCGCCCGCTCACCTCGATCACCGGCGCAGGCTTGCCGCCTTGCGCGAAATGCTCGGCAAAGCGGTTGGCGTCGATGGTCGCGGACGTGATGATCAGCTTCAGGTCCGGCCGCTTCGGCAGGATCTCCTTCAGGTAGCCGATCAGGAAATCGATATTGAGGCTGCGTTCATGCGCCTCGTCGATGATGATGGTGTCGTAGGCCCGCAGCAGCGGATCGGTCTGCGTCTCGGCCAGCAGGATACCGTCGGTCATCAGCTTGACCGAGGCACCAGGCGACATGGTGTCGTTGAAGCGCACCTGGTAGCCCACATGCTCGCCCAGCGGCGTGCCGATCTCCTGCGCGATCCGCTTGGCCGTGGAGGTGGCCGCGATCCGGCGCGGCTGGGTATGGCCGATCAGGCCGCCGCTGCCATCCGCGCCCGGGCCGCGCCCGATCGACAGGCAGATCTTGGGCAACTGGGTGGTCTTGCCGGAGCCGGTCTCGCCGGAAACGATCACCACCTGATTGGCCAGCAGCGCCTGCGCGATTTCCTCGCGGCGGGCCGATACCGGCAGCGCCTCGGGGAAGGTGATGGGCGGCAACGGATTGGCCTGGCGAACCGGACGGCGCGCTTCACGCGGCGCACGTTCCTGGCGCTCTGCCCTGTCCTGACGCTCCGGACGCTCCTGGCTTCCGGGCGGCGGGGCGCGGCGCGGGCCGGCCTCCCGGCCCTCCCGTGGCGGGCTTGGCGGCGTGGCCGTGCCATTCGTGGGACGCGGACGGGCTGGCCGGTCCTGGCGCGACTGTCCTGGCGGGCGTTCGGCGGGTGCGCCGGCTTGGACCGGGGAGCCGCCTGCCGGCTGGGGCGGACGTTGCCCCTCCCGCCGTCC
>NZ_JFJV02000169.1:0-20074 GCF_000611145.1 Cupriavidus sp. SK-3
GCCTGGTGGCAGGCGCGCGGCGCCGCGCAGGTACCGGCCAAAGCGGTATTCGGCGATGGCACGCGCGGCCCCAGGGACATGGCCTGGGTGCCGGGCGGGGAATTCCTGATGGGCAGCGACCATAAGCTGGCGCAGGCCAACGAGCGGCCGGCCCACAAGGTGCGCGTGCATGGTTTCTGGATGGATATCCACCACGTCACCAACGCGCAATTTGCCGCCTTCGTGCGCGCAACCGGCTATGTCACCACGGCCGAACGCAAACCGGACTGGGAGACGCTGCGCGTGCAGTTGCCCCCTGGCACGCCGCGTCCGCCCGATTCGGCGATGGTGGCGGGCGGCATGGTGTTTGTCGGCACCAACCGGCCGGTGCCGCTGCAGGATTACTCGCGCTGGTGGCGCTATGTGCCCGGCGCGGACTGGCGGCATCCGGGCGGCCCCGACAGCAATATCACCGGCAAGGACGATCATCCGGTGGTGCAGGTTTCCCATGAAGACGCGCAGGCCTACGCGAAATGGGCCGGCAAGCGCCTGCCTACCGAGGCCGAATGGGAGTTCGCCGCGCGCGGCGGGCTGGAACAGGCGACCTATAGCTGGGGCGACCAGTTCGCCCCGGAAGGCCGACAGATGGCCAACGTCTGGCAGGGACAACAAGCGCAGCCGTTCCCGGTAGTCAGCGCGAAGGCCGGCGGCGCGCTCGGCACCAGCCCGGTGGGCACGTTCCCGGCCAACGGCTACGGCCTGTCCGACATGACCGGCAACGCCTGGCAGTGGGTGGCAGACTGGTACCGCGCCGACCAGTTCCGGCGCGAAGCCGTGAGCGCCAGGCCGATCGAGAACCCTGGCGGCCCGGCCGATTCGTGGGACCCCTCGGAGCCCGGCGTCCCCGTGGCCGCGCCGCGCCGCGTCACGCGCGGCGGGTCTTTCCTCTGCAATGAAGACTATTGCCTGAGCTATCGCCCCAGCGCCAGGCGCGGCACCGATCCGTACAACAGCATGTCGCACCTCGGCTTCCGGCTGGTGGTGGACGACACGCAGTGGAAGCAGGCCAGGGACGGCAAGGCCGCTACGCAGGCTGCCGCAGGTAGCCCGCGGCCAGGTTGAGCGGGGCGGCAAACCATTTCCGACGCGCGGTGCGGCAGGGGCCTGTGTGCCGGCGGCAGTTTTTCGCCTGCTGCCTGGCCAATCGCGGTCCGTTGACAGGGACGCCATGACACGCATGAGCCGGATCGGGACCGGCCGCTTGTAGCGGGGCGGCAGCGCCCGCGCGGCGCGGGATGGGATGCACGCGGAGGCTGGGACAGATGAGCAGGAACCGGACACATTCAGCCGCGATGGCGGCACTGCCACAGGGACGGCCCGCAATGCCGTCACGGCCCCTGGCGCTGGAAGCGGCAGAGACGCATGGGGCTTTGCTGGCGGCGCTGCTGTTCGCCTCCGGTGCATCCGCGCTGGTCTACCAGGTGCTGTGGGTCAAACAGGTGGCGCTGATTGTTGGTGTTGACGTCTATGCCGTCACCACGGGTGTCAGCGCGTTCTTCCTTGGCCTGGCCTGCGGCGGCTGGGCGCTGGGCCGGCGCGCGGACCGCGCGGCACGGCCCTTGATGTTCTACGCCGCGCTGGAACTCGGCATCGCGGTGCTGGGCCTTGGCGCCACGCTCGGGCTGGCGCAAGCGGCACCGTGGTTCGTGGCGATCGAGAGCCGCGCCGGCCTGCTGGCCTGGTGCCTGCCGTTCGCGCTGATCGGGGTGCCTGCCTTGTTGATGGGCGGCACCTTGCCCGCGCTGATGGCGGCCTGCGCGCCGCCGGCGGGCAAGGTGGCGCGTACCGGCGGCGGGCTCTACGCGGCCAATACCCTGGGCGCCATGGCCGGCGCCTTGCTGACCACCTTTATGCTGGTGCCTTCGTTTGGCGTGCGTGGCGCCGCCATGGCCGCTGCGCTGGTCAACCTGGCGCTGGCGGCAACGGCGCTTGGCCTGGGCCGCGCCAGCGCGCCTCGGGCAATCGATGCCGCCGCGCCAGCACCCGTGCCCGCGCCGCAAGCGCGGGCACGGCTGGCGGTGGGGCTCTATGCCGTGGCAGGCGGCATCGCGCTCGGCTATGAAGTGGTCTGGTCGCAGACCATCGTGCAGTTCATGAGCACGCGCAGCTTTGCCTTCACCATCGTGCTGGCCACCTACCTGGGCGGCCTGGTGGCAGGCAGCGCCATCTACGCCCGTTTTGCCGACCGCGTGCGCGATCCGTGGGGCGTGTTTGGCGTGCTGGTGGGGCTTGCGGGCCTGGTCGCGCTGCTGCAGGTGGCGGGGCTCGGGAACTGGCTGGTCCAGTTGCAGGTGAGCCTCGCAGGCGTGGTCATGGCGGTCACGGGCAGCGAGCTGGCCGCAATGTGCGCGCGCTTTGCGCTGGCGGGGCTGTGCGTGGTGTTTGCGCCCACGATGCTGCTCGGTGCGGCGTTTCCCGCAGCTTTGCGCCTGTGTGCCGAACCCGGCCATATCGGCCGCGACGTCGGCGTTGTGCTGGCGCTCAATACGATGGGCGGCATCGCCGGCACCTTCCTGACGGGCTTCGTGCTGGTGCCGGCGCTAGGCCTTGTCCATACCCTTGGGATACTCGCCGCTGCGGCGGCTACGGTGGGCACGGTTGCCGTGCTGCGCGGCCCCGGCGTGCGGCCCGCCCTGTGTGCGGCCGCCCTGGGCATCGGCGTCTGCGTGGCAGTGGCCGCCGTGCTGACGCCGCCCGATCGTCTCGCGCGGCTGCTGGCCGAGGCCAAGGACGGCACCCTGGTTTCCTACGAGGAAAGCCCCGGCGGCACGGTCGCCGTGATCGAGCAGGGCAGGCCGGGCGCCAGCTTCCGGCGCCTGTACATCTCAGGTGTCTCCAACTCGGGAGACGCCATCGGGTCGCTGCGTTACATGCGGCTGCAGGCCTTGCTGCCGCTGCTGGTCCACACGCAGGAGCCGCGCTCGGCGCTGGTGGTTGCGCTTGGCACCGGCATTACCGCGGGCGCGCTCACGCAATACCCGGGACTGGAACGCCGCGTCACGGCCGAGCTGCTGCCTTCGGTGGTGCGTGCCGTGCCGGAATTCCAGGGTAACTACGACGTCAGCCGCCATCCCGGATCCGACATCCGCGTGCGCGACGGCCGCCACGAACTGCTGCGCAGCACCGAGCGCTATGACCTGATCACCCTGGAACCACCGCCGCCATCAGCTGCCGGCGTGGTGAATCTCTACTCGCGCGATTTCTACGAGCTGGCGCGCAGCCGCCTGCAGCCGGGCGGGCTGTTTGCCCAGTGGCTGCCGCTGGCCACGCAGAACGACGAAGACTCCCGCGCGCTGGTGCGCAGCTTCCTTGACGCGTTCCCGCACGCCTCGCTATGGACTACCGAGGTGCACGAGATGCTGCTGGTGGGCTCGGACGCGCCGCTGGACCTGGACGCCGCGCGCATCCAGGCGCGCTTCAACCAGCCAGCCGTGGCCGGCGCCCTGCGCGAGGTCGGCATCAATTCGCCCGCCGCGCTGCTCGCCACCTGGGTGACAGGGCGGGAAGGGCTGGAACGCTACGCCGCCGGCGCGCCGGCCGTGACGGACGACCGGCCGTTGATCGAGTACGCGGGCTGGGTGCGGCGCGACGAGATATCGCGCGTGCTGCCTGCCTTGCTGGATCTGCATGTGGCACCGCCGTTGCGCGGCGCCGGCCCTGCGTTTCTGGCGGACATCGATCGGGAGCGTGGCCGGCTGATGCACTTCTACGCGGCCACGCTCGCCGCTTACGCCGGCGACCGTCAGCGCTGGCGGGAAGAGATCGGGCTGGCCGTGCAGGGCGGTGAGGCCAACCAGTACTTCCGCCGCATGCTGGGCATGCGGGACTGAGCAACGAGAGATCCGCGAACACGGATTGGGGAAACCGGGGCCGCCGGCAGCGGTCGGGTAACAGAGGAGGAGCACACATGCGAATCAATCGCTCACTGAAGCGAGCGGCCATCGCGCTCGCGGTGGCGGTGCCGATCGCGGCGGCCGGTTGGCTGGTATCCGCACCAACCGTCACAATGGCCGCGGACGCGCCTGCCAAGGCGCCAGCGAGCGCGCCGAACAACACGTCCGCCAAGAAGCCGAATATCCTGGTGATCTTCGGCGACGACATCGGGCAGACCAATATCAGCGCCTATAGCATGGGTGTGGTCGGTTACAAGACGCCGAACATCGACCGTATCGCGCGCGAAGGCATGATGTTTACCGACTACTACGCCGAGAACAGTTGCACGGCGGGCCGCTCCTCCTTCATCACCGGGCAGACGCCGCTGCGTACCGGCCTGAGCAAGGTCGGCGCGCCGGGTGCGCCGGTGGGCCTGCAGAAGGGCGATATCACGATTGCCCAGGCATTGAAGGCGCAGGGTTATGCCACCGGGCAGTTCGGCAAGAACCACCTGGGGGACAAGAACGAGTACCTGCCGACAGCGCATGGCTTCGATGAGTTCTTTGGCAACCTCTACCACCTGAATGCCGAGGAGGAGCCCCAGCGCCCCTATTGGCCCAAGGACAAGAACGACCCGTTTGTGAAGAACTTCTCGCCGCGCGGCGTGATCCACTCGTTCGCCGATGGCAAGGTCCAGGACACCGGCCCGCTGACCACGAAGCGGATGGAGACGATCGACGACGAGACCACTGCCGCCGCGCAGGAGTTCATCGAGAAGCAGACCAAGGACAACAAGCCATTCTTCGTCTGGATGAATACCACCCGCATGCACTTGTTCACGCATGTCCGCGACGCCATGAAGGGGCGCAGCGGCATGCCGGGCAACGAGTATGCCGACGGCATGCTGGAGCATGACGAGGATGTGGGCAAGCTGCTGAAGACGCTGGATGACCTGGGCATTGCCAATGACACCATCGTGGTCTACACCACCGACAACGGCCCGAACCAGTTCTCCTGGCCCGACGCGGCAACCACGCCGTTCCGCAGTGAGAAGAACACGAACTGGGAAGGCGCGTTCCGGGTGCCGGCCATGGTGCGCTGGCCCGGCCGCATCAAGGCAGGCGAGGTCTCCAACCAGATGTTCTCCGGCCTGGACTGGTTCCCCACGCTGCTTGCGGCCGTGGGCGATACCACCGTCAAGGACCGCCTGCTCAAAGGCTGGTCGCCAAAGTCCGGGCAGAGTTTCAAGGTGCACCTGGACGGCTATAACCAGCTCGACTACCTGACCGGCAAGAGTCCGAAGGGCGCGCGTGATGATTTCTACTACTTCAACGACGACGGCGAACTGGTCGCGATGCGCTACGGCGACTGGAAGATCGTCTTCTGTGAGCAGCGAGCGCCGGGGGGCATGCAGGTATGGGCTAACCCGTTCACCTGCCTGCGGTTTCCGAAGGTCTTCAACCTCCGCATGGATCCGTACGAACGAGCCGATGTCGTCTCGGACCAATACTACGACTGGACTACCAGGAATGCGTACCTGACGGAGATAGGCGTCACCAAGGCAGCGGCATTCCTTGAGACCTTCGTGACTTATCCACCGAGCCAGAAGCCTGCCAGCTTCAGCGTGGACCAGATCCGCAAGTCGGTGGACGAGCGCATCGAAAAGCAGAGGTCGCCGAAGAAGTAGCGGTCGTAGCCGCCGTGTCACTACGTGGCCCGCCGGTCATCCCGGCGGACCATGCTCACGCCAGACCCCGCCCTCGGGCCGGGGCGAACAAGAGACGCACACACAATGAATCCAAGAGAGGCAATCGCGGCGCTGCGGCAGCATGTCGAGTAATCCAAGGAGAGCTTGTGGACACCCCTGAAGACATCGAATCCCGCCGCGAGCGCGGCAAAGTCACGCGCAAACATGTTCCCCGCAGCGCGCATGTCGCGGTCGGCAGCGTTGAACGAGATCCCGTCGAACTGCTGGAGATCAACAGCGCCGGCCGTGTCGACCGGCTGGTGCCGCTGCGCTATGGGCGCATGATCGAATCGCCCTTCACCTTTTACCGAGGCAGCGCCATCATCCAGGCGCATGACCTCGCCGGTACGCCGAATTCCGATCTCCCCATCCAGATCTGCGGCGACTGCCACCTGGCCAACTTCGGCGGGTTTGCCAGTCCTGAGCGCTCGCTGCTGTTCGACCTCAACGACTTCGACGAGACCAGCCTCGGGCCCTGGGAATGGGACCTGAAGCGGCTTACCGCCAGCTTCGTGGTGGCGGGCCGGCATCTGCGCCACAAACGCGGCGTGATCGATGACCTGGTCTACCGCATCGTGCGCAGCTATCAGGGGCGCATGGCCAACTATGCCGGGATGGGCATTCTCGACACCTGGTATGACGCCATCACCTTCGAGCGGCTGATGGCCGAGACGGCTTCACCGCAGATCCGCAAATCCCTGGAGCGCGGCATGGCGCGCGCGACCAGGCGCGCCAGCGCAGCACTGCTGCCGAAGTTGTCGGAGCGGGTTGGCGAGCGCTGGAGGATCCGCGACGCACCGCCGGGGATCTTCCACATACAAGGCGAGAACACGCTGTTCTCCCCCGAGGACGACTGGATGAAGATCACCGACACTGGCAAGGCTTTCGACAGGGCGTTCAAGGAATACCTGGGTACCATGGCCCCCGACCGGCGCCAGTTGCTCAGCCATTTCACACGCCACGATGCCGCCTTCAAGGTGGTGGGGGTGGGCAGCGTCGGCACGCGCTGCCTGATCATCCTGATGATCGACAACCACGGCAAGCCGCTCTTCCTGCAAAGCAAGCAGGCCACCCAGTCGGTAGTGGCGCGCTATTTCAAGTCGCCGCCGGTGACGCATGAAGGCCGGCGCGTGGTGGAAGGCCAGCGGCTGATGCAGGCCGCCAGCGATGTGTTCCTGGGCTGGAACAACGGGCCGTCCGGCCGGCATTTCTATATGCGGCAGCTGCGCGATATGAAACTGTCGCCCGAGATCGAGTTGATGGATATCGAACTGTTCAGCGAGTTCGCGGCGCTGTGTGGCTGGGTGCTGGCGCGGGCCCATGCCAAGGCCAGCGGGATGGCGCTGGAGATCAGCGGCTACCTTGGCAACAGCGATGCGATGGCCGATGCATTGCTGGCGTATTCAAACGCGTATGCGGATCAGGTCGAGCGTGACTATGACGTGTTTGTCGCCGCTTGCCGCTCTGGCCGCCTGGAGGCGCGTACGGATGCAGACATGGCGGCGGATTTCCGCATCTAAGGCGCCAGAGGGCGCACGGAGCAGCCGGCTTTCCTCCTGTGCGGCATGCCGGTCCCGGTCCCGCTAGATTTAGCAAAATTTGGTAGCCGTCCGGGCCAGGAGCGCGGACGGCTTGGGCATTCCGCAGCGCAGCAAGGCAAAGTGCCGCCTCGTTCGCGCGAAGCGTGGCGAATTCACCGCATGTAGCCTCAATCGACCCCGTTTCCCCGCCAGAAAAATTCAATACACACGCCGATAGATTTCAGATGGGGAAAATGTTGATATTGGAAACGATAGAACTAAAGTTCGTCACTGAGGACTAGCGCGCCAGCATGGCCGCCGAGACTGGAAACCAAATTTTCCAAAATTTCGGACTCAAGCAGGCGGGGCACTGGCCTGATGCCAGGGCAGGCGCCAGTTTCATCACGATGCTCCGGAGCCATCCATGCGCCAAGCCCTTGATTCGCGCCAATCGAATGCGATCGCATCGGCGGACAGGGTACCCGGCGCAGATGGGACGGGCGGGCAGGAAAGCGTGGGCGCGGCAAGGGATCCGCGAAGCTGCATGCCTGCCCGCAGGGTGAACACGCGCGTGCTGCAGACATTCATCGCCTTGCTGAATGCAGGCTCGATTGCCTTCGTGGCGGACAGGCAGCGGGTATCCCGCGCTACCGTGCTCTACCAGTTGCACTCGCTGGAAGACCGGGTCGGCACCTTGTTCCATGTCCAGTCCGACGGGGCGCTCTGTCCAACGCCGCTGGCTGTCGATATGGCGCCCAAGGTGCGCGGCATGCTGGAAATCTGGGCGGGCCTCGTTGGCGGCGGCGCGGGTGAGCCGGTTGTGCAGGCGCCCGGCAGCTTGCGTATCGGTGTCTCGGGCTTGGCGGAACTGGTGGCGCCGCACGTCCTTGGCCATGTCCGCAGGATGCACCCGCTGATGGATGCCATGCTGGTGCCCATGGCGACGGACGCCGCGCTGATTCAGGCACTGCGCCGCGCGGACATCCATCTCGGGCTTTCCCTTGGCGCGGACGACGCATTCCAGGTGGTCACGGACTGCGTGGAAATGCGCTGCCGGATGGTGCCCGTATGCTCTCGCCTGCGCCACGCGGAATTCATGGCGGCCAGGGTTGATGCCTGGCCGTGGTTGCTGGAAGACAGCATGCCGGGCCTTTCCGCGGATCTCGGCGTCTGGTTCCGCGCGGTGCTGGCCGGCGGCGAGCCGCGCGTTCGCGCGCAGTCTGTCGGCGTCCTGATGGACTTGCTGGCCGCCGGGCTTGGCGTGACCTTGCTGCCCGAGGTGGGCTTGCCGGGATACCTGGCCGAAAGACATCTCGCGGTGCTGGAGCCGGCGGTGCCATTCATGCCACCCCCGTCAGTCCACTTGTGCGTGGTGGCGCCGGCCGCGGCCCGTCGCGCTGCCCAGCCGAGAGCGCTGGCGCGGGATCTCTATCGCGTGCTGGTTGCCGATGTCGAGTCCGGGCAAGGCAGGCAGCGTGACGAACCTCACCCGGTCAGGTGATTGCGCCATGCGCCCGATTGCTTATGATCTGCGGCTGGGGCGGACCTCGCGACCCGCCTTTTTCACTTAGCCCTCGACCGCCCCGGCCGAGGGCTTTTTCTCTGGCGGGAAAAACACCAATTCTGGCGAAACCGTTTTTCGGGCAAAATCTGCAATCTTTGCCGGAGCGGCGCGATGCGCGCAACCAGCGGCCGGCCAACACAAGATTGCCGATCACCCGACTACAAGGTAAAACCCGAATGCACTCCAGGAAGACGAAGCCTCTCGCCATTGCGTTGCCACTGCTGCTCGCTGCGGTGTCGGCGCATGCCACCGAGGGCGCGCTGGGCCGGCCCATTTCCGGCACCAGCGTGGTGCCGAATGCCGGCATCGTATCGCCAGAGCCGATCCTGGCTGTCAACCTGGCCGAGATGTACCTGAATGGCTCTGTCGACGGCGGACGCCAGGTGCCGATCGGGGGGCAGGCCTCGCTTGGCATCAGCGGCGAGGTAGCCTTTACGCTGGCCACCATCATGAAGGTCTGGGACACCAAGACCGGCGCGTGGAATTTCGCCTCCAGCTTCACGCTGCCGTATCTGTGGAACCGGGTGGGCGCCAACGTGACGCTCGGGCGTTTCAACGGTAGCAGCCAGGACATCGCGTCCGGCCTGTTCGATATCTACTTCACGCCGGTTATCGCCGGCTATCACTTCTCCCAGACCGAGCACGTGGCGCTGAGCCTGAACATCTGGGCGCCCACGGGCAGCTACGATGCCAACGCGCTGGCCAACACGGGCCTGAACAACTGGACCTTCGTGCCGCAGGTGGCGTACACCAAGATCCTGCCCGAGCAGGGGTGGCAGTTCGATGTGGTTACCGGCCTGCAGTTCTACACGCGCAACAACGCCACCAACTACCAGAATGCGCCGCTCTTCACGATTGACGCCATGGCGCGCAAGCTGTTCACCAAATCCTTCAGCGCGGGGCTGATCGTCGGCACCACGCAGCAGCTTGGCAGCGACAGCGGACCCACCGCGGATCGCCTCAATGGCTTCCGCGGGCACGACTGGGCGATCGGGCCGGTCATCAACTACGACACCAAGATCGGCGCCAAGAGCACGCTTTCGCTCGGCCTGCGCTGGGTGCCGACGGTGGCGAGCCAGAATCGCATGGAAAGTACCAGGACCTTCATGGGCACGGCGACGCTCGTGTTCTAGCTGTTCTAGCGGGCTGTGCGCAGAGCCGTTCCGAGGTCGGAAGCGGCTGGCGGAATGCGCCGGCAAGACTGTGCCGGGACCGCCGCCGGTAACACGCCGGCTTGCCAGCCGGCGTTATTCCTCCACGATCTGCTCGAAGCGCAGGGCCAGGAAGTCGATCAGGGCCCGCACCGCGGGCAGCAGCCCCCGGCGCGAGGGATACACGGCATGGATGACGCCGCCCCTTGGCCGCCATTGCGGCACCAGCATGACAAGCCGGCCTTGCTTCAGGTCGTCCTCCACCACCATGCTCGGCAATGCCACCGCGCCGACCCCCGCCAGCGCGGCGAGGCGCAGGGCCAGCATATCGTCGGTGACCAGGCGCGGGCTGTGCCGGATTTCCATGCTGGCGCCATCGGGGCCCTCCAGTTGCCAGCTATGCGTGGGTTGCGGCGGGCCCCAGTCAAGCGTCGGCAGCGCGGCCACGTCGGCCGGCACGGCGGGCAGGCCGCGCTCGGCCAGCAGCGCGGGGCTCGCGACCAGGCACCAGGCGCGCCTGCCCAGCGTGCGCATCACCAGATCGCTGTCGCGCAAGGGCGGCACGCGGACCCGGATCGCCACGTCGACGCGCTCGGCGATCACGTCCACGCGGCGGTTGGTGGCCTCCAGATGCACGATCACTTTTGGGTAAGCCGCCATGAACTCCGCCACCATGGCGCCGATCCGCGCATGCAGCAGCGTCACCGGGCAAGCCAGGCGGACGATGCCCTGGGGCTCGGAACGCGTCAGGTCGATGGCCTGCTGCGCGGCATCCGCCTCGACCAGCATGGCCTTGCAGTGGCCGTAGTAGCTTTGGCCGATCTCGGTGACGGAGAAATGCCGGGTCGAGCGCTGGATCAGGCGCGTGCCCAGGCGCTCTTCGAGTACGCCGATACGGCGGCTCAGCTTTGACTTGGGAATGCCGAGGGCGCGGCTTGCCGGCGCGAAGCCCTGGTGATCCACCACCTGGGCGAAGTAGAAGAGGTCGTTGAGGTCGGGGTGCATCGGGGGGCATCGTCCTATCAATAGGACACTGAGAATAGCGCACGCCGACTACCGACGGGCCTGGGGACCGCCTAAGCTCTTCTTCAACAGAGGCGCAGTCAGCCCCCATCGCTCAGGAAACCTCATGAAGCAGATCATCGGCACCTATAGCAGCCCGCATGCCCACTGGGTGGGCGACGGCTTTCCAGTCCGCACGCTGTTCTCCCAGCAGAGCCTTGGCAGCCACCTGAGCCCGTTCCTGATGCTGGACCATGCTGGCCCGGCCGAATTCACGCCTGCCACCCGCAAGCGCGGCGTGGGCGAGCATCCGCACCGCGGTTTCGAGACCGTGACCATCGTCTACCAGGGCGAGCTGGAACACCGCGACTCCACCGGGCAGGGCGGGCGCATCGGCCCGGGCGACGTGCAATGGATGACGGCGGCGTCCGGCATCCTGCATGAAGAGTTCCACTCGGAAGCTTTCACCCGCACCGGCGGCACCCTGGAAATGGTGCAACTGTGGGTGAACCTGCGCGCCCGCGACAAGATGGCGGCGCCGGGCTACCAGACCATCCTGTCGGCGGACATTCCTTCGCTGCCCTTGCCGGGCGGCGCTGGCCGGATGCGCGTGATTGCCGGCGAACATCAGGGCGCGCGCGGACCCGCCCACACCTTCACGCCGATGGATGTCTGGGACCTGCAGTTGCGCGAGGGCGCGGATGTCGACTTGCAGGCGCCCGAGGGCCGCACCGTGGCGCTGGTCGTGCTGCGCGGCAATGTGCGGGTCAACGGCAGCCAGGCCGCGCAGGCGGGGCAGATGGTGCTGCTTGGCCGCGCGGGCACCGCCTTTGCGCTGGAGGCTACCAGCGCCGCCGTGGTGCTGGTCCTGCACGGCGACCCCATCGACGAACCGGTGGCCAGCTATGGGCCGTTCGTGATGAACACGCAGGAAGAAATCGCGCAGGCGCTGCAGGACCTGCGCAGCGGCCGCTTCGGGCATATCGAGGCAGCGCAGGAGAGGCGCGTGCAGTAAGCGCGCATCAGGATGCGGCGGCCCTCAGGGGCCGCTGCAGCCAGGCAGTTTGCATCCGACCACGAAACGCTGGATTTCCGGCGCGGCTGAGCGTCAATCGACGGGCCTTCATCATGATTGACTGTTGTTTGACTGTTGTTAATCGTTAATCCTCAAAAAGGAGCTTCGCATGACTACCCCGTACAAGCGCCTGGACAAGAGCCAGGCCGCCGTCCTCCTGGTCGATCACCAGGCTGGCCTGCTATCCCTGGTCCGCGATATCGAACCCGATAAATTCAAGAACAACGTGCTTGCGCTGGCGGACCTGGCCAAGTATTTCAACCTGCCCACCATCCTGACCACCAGCTTTGAAGATGGCCCGAACGGGCCGCTGGTGCAGGAACTGAAGCAGACCTTCCCCGATGCGCCCTACATTGCGCGGCCGGGCCAGATCAATGCCTGGGACAACGAGGACTTCACCAAGGCGGTCAAGGCCACCGGCCGCAAGCAACTGATCATCGCGGGCGTGGTGACCGAGGTCTGCGTGGCGTTCCCCGCGCTGTCAGCGCTGGCCGAAGGCTATGACGTTTTTGTAGTTACCGACGCCTCTGGCACCTTCAACGAGATCACCCGCAATGCCGCCTGGAGCCGCATGGCGGAAGCCGGCGCGCAGATGCTGAGCTGGTTCGGCGTCGCCTGCGAGCTGCATCGCGACTGGCGCAACGATATCGAGGGACTGGGCACGCTGTTCTCCAATCACATTCCCGACTATCGCAACCTGATCGCCAGCTACACCACGGCAAAGGGCGCCAAGTAGGCTCGGAGAGCCGGCGCTTCAGCCGCCGGCCCTCCGCGTTTCACTGGTCTGCGCGCGCGATGGCGCAGGCCAGGCGGGCCGGTTTCCCCTAGCCGCGCCCGTCGGGATCGCCTTGACATCCTTACTTAAGATATATATCTTACGATATGTCTTTCGATAGTAAGGATTGCGATCATGCGTCACCATCCACTTCTGGGCAGGCTTAGCCATCACATGCTGGCTCACCTGTCGTCTCATTTCTCCGCCCATCCCTCGTCCCACGGAGCTCGCCAAGCCATCCATGCCGTTGGCCGCCATCGCCATGGCGGCGGTCCGGGCGGCTTCTTTGGCGGCGGCGACGGCTTCGATGGCGACGGCGATAGCTGGCGGCGCGGCCGCAAGTTCAGTTCGGACGATCTGCAACTGATGCTGCTGTCCCTGCTGGAGGAAAAGCCCAGCCATGGCTATGAACTGATCAAGGCGCTGGAAACCCGCACCAACGGTTTCTACAAGCCCAGCCCCGGCATGGTCTATCCCGCGCTGACGTTCCTGGAAGAAGTCGGCTACGCCACCGTGGATACCGAGGGCAACAAGAAGCGCTACCAGCTGGCGGAGCCGGGCCGGGCGCATCTCGAAGCCAACCGCGAGCGGCTGGCGCTGATGCTCAACAAGCTCAAGCACGTGGCGCGCAAGATGGAGTGGGTGCGGCGCGCGCTGTCGGGCGAAGGGGCCGAGGGCGGCGACGAGCGTGAAGCCGAAGGCGGCTGGCTGCCCGAATTCGTCGAGGCGCGCCTGGCGCTCAAGCGCGCACTGCTGATGCGCACCGAGGCTGCGCCGGCCGAGCAGCGCCGCATCGCCGCCATCCTGGCGAGGGCCACGGCGGAGATCAATGCCGGGCGGGACGGGCAGGGTGCTACCTGAGTGCTGACCCGGTTCCCGACACTCCATATCCCGAATTCCAACTCCCAGTCATCAAGGAGATCCATGCATACTCGCGACCTCACCGTGCAACGCGTTCGCCATGAACTCAAGATGCGCCTGCTGCAAGTGGTGCGTACCCAGGCTGTCTCCCCGCAACTGCTGCGCGTCACGCTGGCCGGAGACGACCTGAAAGGCTTTGTCTCCGCTTCCTTCGACGATCACGTCAAGGTGTTCTTCCCGGCGGCCGGACAGGACAAGCCCATATTGCCGGTAGCCGGCCCCAACGGCCCGGTCTTTCCGGAAGGCGTGCCGAAACCCGCGGCGCGCGATTACACGCCGCGCCGCTATGACCCGGTTGCGGGCGAACTCGACATCGAGTTCGTGCTGCATGGCGATGGCCCTGCCTCCACCTGGGCCGCGCAGGCTGCGCCCGGCCAGTATCTCGGCGTGGGCGGCCCGCGCGGCTCGTTTGTGATTCCCGAGGGCTTCGACTGGCACCTGCTGGTGGGCGACGAAACCGCGCTCCCCGCGATCGCCAGGCGCCTGGAGGAACTGCCGGCCGGCGTGCGCGCGCTGGTGGTGCTGGCGGTGGACAACGCCGCCGCTGAAATCCCGCTGCCCAGCCGCGCCGGCGTCGAACTCCGCTGGCAGCACCGCGACAGCGCGCCAGCGGGTGCAACCGCTGGCAGCCTGCTGGAGCAAGCGCTGCGCGAGCTCCCGCTGCCAAGTGGCGAGGGCTATGCCTGGGCCGCCGGCGAAGGCGCGGCGATCCGTGCCGTGCGCCAGTACCTGGTGGGCGAGCGCGGCATCGAAAAGGGCCGCATCCGCGCCGCCAGCTACTGGAAGGCCGGCGCCGCCGCCGTGCATGAGAACATCGACGACTGATGATTGACGGGTGCCGCATCCGTTCGCGCGGAGGTTGAAGACCGGATCGACTGGTTTTACAATGCAACCGCCTCGCCGTGAGTGCCGGAACCGGCGCCAGCGCAGCGCGCCGCAGCCCGCGGCGCCGTGCCGGCGGCGCGCAGACGGAGTTGCGATATGGTCCGGCGAACCAGCCTGGAAGGCGCGGAGTGCCCTGTTGCCCGCTCGCTCGATGTGATCGGCGACTGGTGGTCGCTGCTGATCGTGCGGGATGCTTTCGACGGCTTGCGGCGCTTCGGCGAGTTCCAGCGCAGCCTGGGCCTGGCCAAGAACATCCTGTCCGACCGGCTGCGCACGCTGCTGGCGCATGACATCCTGGAGCAGGTGCCGGCATCGGACGGGAGTGCCTATCAGGAATACGTGCTGACGCAGAAAGGCCGGGCGCTGTTTCCCGTGGTGGTGGGTTTGCGGCAATGGGGCGAGGCGTTTTTCTTCGCGCCGGGCGAGCCGCATTCGGTGCTGGTGGATGGCCAGGCCGGCAAGCCTGTGCGGCAGCTCGAGGTGCGCGCCGAGGATGGCCGCCTGCTCGGGCCCGATGACGCGGTGGTGAGGAAGGTGGGCGAGGCGGCATGACGCTGCGCAATCCATCGCAGACGTAGCCGATCCTTCGGTCTTCATTCATACGTAGTCCACAGCGCATCGCCATGCCAACGGATTCTTCCTCCCGCCCCGCGCTCCTTGTCAGTTCCTGCCTGCTAGGCCAGCCGGTGCGCTACGACGGCCAGGCCAAGGCCCAGCCCGAGCCCGTGCTGGCCATGCTGGCGCGGCATTTCGATCTGATTCCGGTCTGCCCGGAATCGCTGGGCGGCTTGCCCACGCCGCGCCCGCCCGCCGAGATCGTCGGCGGCAGCGGCGCGCACGTGCTGGCCGGTGCCGCCATCGTGCGCGATGCCACCGGCGCCGATGTCACGCAGCCCTTCACGGCAGGCGCGCGCGACGCGCTGGCGATCGCGCGGCAGCGCCAATGCAAGCATGCCTTGCTCAAGGCGCTGAGCCCGTCCTGCGGCAACCGCGAACACTACGACGGTTCGTTCAGCGGCGCCGTGCGTCCGGGGCAGGGCGTGGCCGCGGCATTGCTGGCCGAGGCGGGTGTGCGCGTGTGGAATGAAAACGAGATCGAGGCGCTGATCCGCACCGCGGGCGTGTTGCCAGCCGCTATGCAAAACCCGTAGACGCCGTGCGTATTCGCCGCTAAGATCTTCCGGTCGGCCGCACCAACGGCCGGCAGCGTCGCTCGGACGGTTCCGGGCGCTTACGTTCAAGGAAAATCCATGTCCGCCTCCGCAGGCAAGCGCCGCTTCGCGCGTATCGATCGTCTTCCCCCCTACGTCTTCAATATCACCGCCGAGCTGAAAATGGCGGCGCGCCGCCGTGGCGAAGACATCATCGACATGAGCATGGGCAACCCCGACGGCGCCACGCCGCCGCATATCGTTGCCAAGCTTACCGAAGCCGCGCAGCGCCCCGACACCCACGGCTACTCCGCCTCCAAAGGCATCCCGCGCCTGCGCCGCGCCATTTCGCACTGGTACCGCGAGCGCTATGACGTCGAGATCGATCCGGATACCGAGGCCATCGTCACCATCGGTTCCAAGGAGGGGCTGGCCCACCTGATGCTCGCCACGCTCGATCGCGGCGACACCGTGCTGGTGCCCGATCCGAGCTATCCCATCCACATCTACGGCGCGGTGATTGCCGGTGCCGATATCCGCTCGGTGCCACTGGTGCCGGGGGTGGACTTCTTCGCCGAACTGGAGCGCGCCATCCGTGGCAGCTATCCCAAGCCGAAGATGATCGTGCTGGGCTTCCCGTCGAACCCGACCGCGCAATGCGTGGAGCTGGACTTCTTCGAGCGCGTGATCGCGCTGGCGCGCAAGCACGATATCTTCGTGGTGCACGACCTGGCTTATGCCGACATCGTGTTCGACGGGTGGAAGGCGCCGTCGATCATGCAGGTTCCGGGTGCCAAGGATATTGCGGTGGAGTTCTTCACGCTGTCCAAGAGCTACAACATGGCGGGCTGGCGCATCGGCTTCATGGTCGGCAATCCCGACCTGGTGGCGGCGCTCACGCGCATGAAGAGCTATCACGACTACGGTACCTTTACGCCGCTGCAGGTGGCCGCCATCGCCGCGCTGGAAGGCGACCAGCAATGCGTGAAGGAGATCGCCGCGCATTACCAGACGCGCCGCGACGTGCTGGCGCGCGGGCTGATCGAGTCCGGCTGGCCGGTGGAGATTCCCAAGGCCTCGATGTATATCTGGGCGCGCATTCCCGAGCCGTATCGCGCGCTGGGATCGCTGGAATTCTCCAAGCAGTTGCTGGCCAAGGCCAAGGTCTGCGTCTCGCCCGGCATCGGCTTCGGCGACTACGGCGACGAGTACGTGCGCTTCGCGCTGATCGAGAACGAGGCGCGGATCCGGCAGGCGGTGCGGGGCATCAAGGCGATGTTCCGCGCGGACGGACTGGTGAAGGTGCCGGTGGACGAGCACCAGCCGCACGGCCACGCGCCGAAACCAAAGGACTGATCAGCCGCCGGTCGGACGCTGGTCCGATGACACGCCGGCGCAATGCCGGTGTGCAACGCGCACGGCGTCAGCCGAGCGACGCCAGCGGATGCGATTCACGCGGCCACGGACTATCGAAGAACGATTGCACCGTGGCTTCGCTGACTTCTCCCACCGTCTTCACGCGCCAGCGCGGCGCATTGTCCTTGTCGACGATCAGCGCGCGTACCCCCTCGATGAAGTCGCCCTGCGTAAAGGCATGGGATACCACGCCCAACTCCATGCGGAAGCAATCCGCAAGATCAAGGTCGCGGCCACGCAGCAGCATTTCCCGCGTCACGGCCATCATCAGCGGCGAGCGTCCGCGCAGGATCTCCAGCGTGCGCGCGGCCCAGCCGGTATAAGCCGGATCGGACTCGGCCGCCAGGCTGTCGAGCAACCCGGCCACGCTCGCGTCGGGACGGAAGTGCCGCAGCACGGCCGGCAAGGCCGCCTGCAATGGCGCGTCGGCAGCGCCGGCAACGGGCGTTGCCGGCAGCACGGCACGCAGGTCCGCCAGCACATCGCCCGTCCAGCGAATGCCGGCCAGGGTCTGCTCGATGCCTTCCAGGCTCGCGGCGGGCACGGCGATATCGGCCAGCTTGCACAGCAGTGCATCGGCAGCGCCGAGCGTCACGCCGGTCAGCCCCACATAGAGCGCCAGTGCCGGCGGCAGCCTGGACAGGAAATGGCTGGCGCCCACGTCCGGCACCAGGCCGATGCCGGTTTCCGGCATCGCCACCCGCGAGCGCTCGGTGACCACCCGCAGATGCGCGGCCTGCGCCAGCCCCATGCCGCCGCCCATGACGATGCCGTCCATCAGCGCCACCACCAGCTTGGGATAGCCATGCAGGCGGTAGTCGAGCCGGTACTCGTCGACAAAGAACTGCTGGCGCAGCGAGGTGCCGGCGTGGAAGCTGTCGTACAGCGCGCGGATATCGCCGCCGGCGCAAAAGGCTTTGCTGCCCACGCCGCGCAACAGCACGGCGGCGATGTCGCCGCGCGTGGCCCATGCCGCCAACTGCGTATCGAGCGCGCCGATCATCGGGTACGACAGGGCGTTCAGCTGACGCGGGCGGTTCAGCGTGATCACGCCGACGCCGTTGATCTCCTGGAACAGCACCTCGGGCTCGGCGTTCGTGGCGGCGGCAGGGCGTTCCTGCGCGGCGTCATTCGGGTTCAGGCGCATGGCGTGGCTCCTAGGCATTGCGCCATTGCGGCGCGCGTTTTTGCAGGAAGGCGTTGACGCCCTCGCGCTGGTCCTCGCCGTCGAACAGGTCGACAAAGCGCTCGCGCTCCAGCGCCAGCGCGGGGCCGCGCGGCACGCCCTGGCGGGCCAGGTGCACCAGTTGCTTGCTGTAGGCCGCCGCGCGCGGGCTGACATTGCTTGCGCGCTCGGCCAGGCGCATCGCGGTGTCGAGGGCCTGGCCGGCCGGCACCACCTCTTCCACCAGGCCGATACGCAGCGCGGTGGCGGCATCGATCCGTTCATTGGCCAGGATCATGCGCTTGGCCCAGCCCTCGCCCACCAGCCAGGGCAGGGTCTGCGTGCCGCAGCCGCAGGGCAGCAGGCCGACGCCGGCCTCGGGCAATGCCATCTGGGCCTGTTCCTCCGCAATGCGGACATCGCAGGCAAGCGCGCATTCCAGCCCGCCGCCCATCGCGTAGCCGTTGATAGCCGCGATCACCAGGGGGCGCGCATTCTGCAGTGCTTCGAAGGCGGCGCCAAAGCGCTGCGCCATTACCCGTGCATGGGCGCGGTCGTCGTCGGCGAAGCCGTTGAGGTCGGCGCCGGCGCTGAAAAAGCGGTTGCCGTCGCCGGTGACGACGATGGCCCGCACACGCTCGTCGGCGTTCAGCGTGCCCACCAGTTGCTGCAGCTGCTGCAGGCCTTCGGCATTGAAGGCATTGGCGGGCGGGCGCTTGAGGGTCAGGCGGGCGATATGCCCGTCGATCGCGTGTTCGATCATGCCGACGGCTCCTCTTGCGTCATGTACTGGCGGATCACGCCCGAGAAATCGAGCTGCCCGTCGCCGGCCTGGCTCACGGCCTGGTAGATCTGCTGGGCCAGGGCGCCCAGGAAGAGCGGCTGCCGCACGCTGCGGGCGGCGTCCGCGGCCAGGCCCAGGTCCTTGAGCATCAGGTCCGCGCCAAAGCCGCCGCTGTAGCCGCGGGAGGCCGGCGCGGCCGGGATCACGCCGGGGTAGGGGTTGCAGGTGTCGGCGGCCCAGCAGCGTCCGGTGGAGGTGTTGACGATGCCGGCCAGCACGCCGGCGTCGATGCCGAGCTTGACGCCGAGGGCCATGGCCTCGGATACGCCGATCATGGAGATGCCGAGGATGAGGTTGTTGCAGATCTTGGCGACCTGGCCGGTGCCGGTGCCGCCGCAGTGGACGATGTTGCGGCCCATGCCGGAGAGCACAGGCTGCAGTTGCTCGAACAGGGCTTGTTCGGCGCCTACCATGAAGGTCAGCGTGCCCGCCTGGGCGCCGCCGGTGCCGCCGGAGACCGGGGCGTCGGCCATCGGGTTGCCTTGCTTGCCAGCCTCGGCGGCCAGTGCGCGGATGGTGGCGGGGTCGATGGTGCTGGAATCTACCAGGGGGACGCCGGGGCGGACGCCGGCGAGGACGCCTTCGGGATCGAGGTAGGTGGCGCGGACGTGGGCGGCGGCCGGCAGCATGGTGATGACGAAGTCGGCTTCGGCGGCTGCCTTGCGGGCGGATTGGGCGATGGCGGCGCCGTCGGCTTTTAGTGCTGACAGGGCGGTTGGGTTCAGGTCGAATACGGTGAGGGTGTGGCCTGCTTTGAGCAGGTTGCGGGCCATGGGGGCGCCCATGTTGCCTAGGCCGATGAAGGCGATGTGCATGTTGGCTCCTTACTCTTTGTATCGGTTGTGTTTTTTGCGGTTTTGGCTGTTTTGGCGGATTTTGAGTCGAATGTCTTGAAAATCCGGGAACCTTAGAACCTAAAGTCAAAAGCGGTTTCACCCCCCTGCGG
>NZ_JFJV02000170.1:0-2238 GCF_000611145.1 Cupriavidus sp. SK-3
GGCGTATCCCACCTTATGGGCGTCGACCACGGCGCTCCACACGATTGCTCCGCCGCCGTTTGGCGAGGCGGTGGAAGTTATCGTCTGAACACGCCCGGGCCACAAGCCCGGGCTTTTTTCTTTGCGGAGAGAGAATGCGGTGTCGCGCGGCGGTTGCGGCGCTCAGCGTGGGGCGTGCTGCTTCCTGCGGACTCTTTGGACTTCTCTGGCCCCCCACGTTGGAGGGGTGGCGGTCGCCACGCGGTGGCGAGAAGACGATGCGTTTCTATCGCCTTTCGGAAATTCCCAGTCCTACGCGTAGGACTGGGAATTTCAATACACCGCCTTCAGGCTGCCTGCAATGGTTGCTCGGCTGTCTCCGCACCGTCTGTGGATGCCAGTGTGGCCGGCTCCGGCGCTGCAGTGCGAGTTACGCGCCCCTCCAGGACGGCGTTGGGGCCGAGACGGATCGTCCCAGCATAGATGATGTCGCCTTTCACGCGACCATTCACGACCAGCGAGACTCTTGCCGCGACGCCACCCTCGACGGTGCCCTCAATCACCACGTGCTCTCCCTCGGCCCTTCCACGAATGATGGAGCCCGCGGCAACGTGCAGTAGTCCCTGCGTGACTGTCACGTTCCCTTCCACAAGGCCTGCGCAAGAGATTCCGTGGTCAGCTACAACGTCGCCGTGAATGCTGATACCGTAGTTAAGCAAGCTAAAAGTTAGTTGTTCCATGGGTTCCTCGCCTTCAGAACAATTTCACGTCGCCACCGTGCGCTGACGCTGGCTTGGGCGACGTCGGGCGATCTGGGGAGGCCGGCGGCACCTTCACTGTCGTGCGCGGAGGGCTGACTGCGCTCGGACGGTGTGTCGCCCCTTCTGTGGTGGCGGCCGGCGCGAGAACGGGCGCGGGCGGGCGGACAGGTGTCAAGTCGCTCGCCTTGATCGACGGGCCAGTCGTTGGAGCGGTGTCTGCGACGACACCGGATTCGGAAGCACCGGGGGTCGGGCCGGCAAGATTTTCCCCAGGAGCCGCCGCGATCGCTGGCGCCGTCGCGGCCTCAGGAGTTGTGCCTTCGCGACGCGTATGGACCTCTGGAGGCGTGTCGTTGCCAGTTGACCACCGTTTCTCCAGTGACGCAGCGGACATGCCAGCGGCAGCGGCCAACACGATCGTCCCTAAGATCATGACCAACATGCGCGTGCGCTGGCCGAGAGCGCCCCAACGCAGACGAGCCGCAGTCGCGGCTTCGCCGGGAGATGGGAGGGCCAGGGGAGATGCTGACGTAGCGCCGGGCGGCATGTCGATCGTGACGGGTTGGCGTGCGTAATGCTCATGGAGTCGCTGGATCTCGCGCAGGTCCATTGTGTTCGTCCTCATTAGTTGAAGGTGGCGCGGGGCTACCGCTGGGGCGCGTTCGTTCGGATGCCGTCAGCGGTGTACTGGTCGTTGTCCGGAATGCAGAGCGAATGGATAAGGGTGATGCGGCGGGAGGCCACCTCGATGGCGGTATCGCGGTCGCTTGGGCCAATGCTTCTTGCGGCGAGGGCGCAGAGCGTGAGAGAGAAGATCTTGTCGTGCTGATTGAGCAATCGGACTAGGCGGCCCGCCAGTGGATGCTTGATTTCGACCAGATGTCGATCCGACATGAGCGGAATGTCCAGGGCGGGCTTCTCCTCAATCCATCCGAGCGCCTTGGTGAGCCCCTCCTCGCCATCGCGGAACGCATCGTCTAGCGCTCGGAGCTTGCCTGCACGGGCCACGGCGAATTTGGCCGCGCAAAAATTGAAGTCCCGCGCCAGAAAGTCCCGCACGAACGTCGAGCAGTACACTACCGTGGCACGGGAGTCCGTCTCAGGTAGGATGCGGGCAATCCGCTGGTCGCTGCCGAGCCGATGAATTGGTTTCAGGCCAGCGGCTTTGCGCCGTTCCCCTTCGGGATCGTCGTCTGGTTCTATCGCTTCAATTTGGGAAGTGGCCATATCCGTTTGTGGCAAGTTCTCTCTCACCCCAGATTGTCGGCCAGGAAAGGAGTGTGACCGACAGAGAAAGCTATACGATTTTCGTGAGCTTTCCAGTGGTCGAGAGGCAGTGCCCTTGTGCATAATTCACTCACACCTCGCGTCTCAGACGCATCGACCTGACTCCACAGTGAGTCCATCCTCTTTAGAAAGTCGTGCCTTGCGCATGCGCCGACCAGTTGGCTACTGGTGTGGAACTTCCATTGTGATGAGCAACTTCGCCGTTTGCTCC
>NZ_JFJV02000171.1:0-1491 GCF_000611145.1 Cupriavidus sp. SK-3
TAGGTCGCCCCCCGCAGGGGGGTGAAACTGCTTTTGACTTTAAGCCTTTAAGCCTTTAAGCCGTTGAAGTTAAGGAGTCCCCCCCCCTCATACCGGCCAAAGCGGCGCCTCATCCATCAACGCCACCTGCTCCCTCAACTCCAGAATCCTATCCTGCCAATACCGCGCACTCCCAAACCAAGGAAACGCCGCCGGAAAAGCAGGATCCCGCCACCGGCTGGCCAGCCAAGCGCTGTAATGCAGTAACCGCAACGTCCGCAACGCCTCAACCAGATAAAGCTCCCGCGGCTGAAACTCCGCGAAATCCTCATACCCGGCCAGGATATCCGCCATCTGCCCCTGCATGGCGGCACGATCGCCCTCCAGCAGCATCCACAGATCCTGCACCGCCGGCCCCATGCGGCTGTCGTCGAAGTCGACGAAATGCGGCCCGGGCGGGCGCAAGCCAGCCTGGGACGCTTCGATCCACAACACATTGCCACGATGGCAATCGCCATGCAGGCGCAGCAGCGACACATCGCCGGCGCGCTCATAGCAGCGGCGCGCCCCCTCGATGGCCAGATCGGCGACGGCCTGCCAGGCCGGGCGCAGTTCCGCCGGGATGCAGTCCTGCGCCAGCAGCCAGTCGCGCGGGGCCACGCCAAAGCGCTCCACGTCGATCGTGGGCCGCGCCTGGTAAGGGCGCGTGGCGCCGACCGCATGGATGCGGCCGATAAATCGCCCAAGCCAGGTCAAAGTGTCGGCCCGGTCCAGCTCCGGCTCGCGCCCGCCACAGCGGGGAAACACCGCAAAGCGAAAACCGCCATGCGCCAGCAGCGTGGTGCCGTCGCGCGCGATGGCCGGCACCGCCGGAATCTCCGCGTCGGCCAGTTGCTGCACGAAGGCATGCTCTTCCAGGATGGCGGCGTCGCTCCAGCGGCCAGGCCGGTAGAACTTGACCACCACCGGCGCGCCGCCCTCGATCCCGACCTGGCAGACCCGGTTCTCGTAGCTATTGAGCGCCAGCAGGCGGCCGTCGGGTTCGAAACCGGCGGCCTCCATGGCGTCGAGCATCAGGTCCGGCGTGAGAGTGGCATACGGGACGCCACCGTCATCGCCGGGAACCGGAAGGTCATGACCTGGACTGGACATCGCGCGCGGCCGCCTCGATGTGGATCAGCGCGTGGGCTTGGCGCGCTGGCCGCCCAGCAATGCGGCTTGCGGCGCCGGACGGCGGCCGCGCGGGGCGGCATCCTGTCCGGTGCGCGGCTGCGCTGCGTGGCTGTTGCCATTGGCGCCGCCGCCGGCGCGATTGCCGTTGGCGTCGCTACCGCGGCTGCGGTTGCCGTTGCCGTTGCCGCCCGCACGGTTGCCATCGACATCGCCATTGCGATTGCCGTTGCCGGCGGCGCGGTTGCCGTTCACCTGGCCGTTGCGCGGGCTGCCTTGCCCGGCCGCGGCCGGACGGCCGCTGCCCTGGCCGGCGCGCTGGCCCTGGGCCTGCGGCGCGCG
>NZ_JFJV02000172.1:0-2203 GCF_000611145.1 Cupriavidus sp. SK-3
CTCCCTGCCTGAACTCGGCATGGCCGCCTGATCCCGCCCCTGGACGGAAAAGCAGCATCGCATTGGCAATGGACGGCCCCGCCCGGGGCCCGACCGGATAAAGGCTTGGACATCATGGCAGTGGCAAAGACAGACGAGTTCACCAATTACATCAACGGCGAGTGGTCGAAGAGCGCCAGCGGCCGCACCTTCGACAACGTCAACCCGGCCGATACCGGCGACACCGTGGGCCGCTTCCAGGCCTCGACGGCGCAAGACGCGCAGGCCGCCGTGGCCGCCGCCGCGGCCGCGGTCGACGCNGGCCGCGTTCGACGCTTGGAAGAAAACGCCGATCACCAGGCGCGCCAGGATCCTCAATAGCGCCGCCGATTACCTCGAAGCGCACGCCGACCAGATTGCCGAGGAACTCACCCGCGAAGAGGGCAAGGCGCTCAACCTGAGCAAGGACGAAGTCCTGCGCTCGGCGCAGACCATCCGCTTCTACGCGGTGGAGGGGCAGTCGTTCTCGGGTGAGACCTATCCCCAGGACGATCCCGACATGATCGTCTACAGCCAGCGTGAGCCGCTGGGCGTGGTGACCGTGATCTCGCCGTGGAATTTCCCGGTCTCGATTCCGGCGCGCAAGATTGCCCCGGCGCTGATCGCCGGCAACACGGTGGTGTTCAAGCCCTCGTCGGATGCGCCGCTGAGCGGCTACCGGCTGGCGCAGGCTTTTGTCGAAGCCGGCATTCCCAAGGGCGTGCTCAACTTCATCACTGGCCGTGCCGGCGACGTGGGCGCGGCGATCACCGAAGCACCGGCGGTGCGGGCGATTTCCTTTACAGGCTCCACCGCCGCCGGCCAGCACATCCATCGCTCGGTGTCGCTGAGCACGCGCACGCAGATGGAGCTCGGCGGCAAGAATCCGCTGATCGTGATGGAAGACGCCGACCTGGACCGCGCCGTGGATCTCACCATCAAGGGCGGCCTGTCGCTGAGCGGACAAGCCTGCACCGGCACCAGCCGCGTGCTGGTCATGGCATCGGTCAAGGCAGCCTTTACCGAGAAGCTGCTGGCCAAGGTCAGGACGCTGAAGATCGGCAGCGGCATGACGCCGGGCATGGACGTCGGCCCGCTCGCCACGCGCAAGCAACTGGAAACCGTGCTCGGCTTTGTCGAGGCCGGCAAGGCCGAAGCCACGCACCTGTGCGGCGGCGACCGTCTGGGTGGCGAGCAATACGACAAGGGCTTCTATGTCTCGCCGGCGATCTTCACCGACGTCACGCAGCAGATGCGCATTGCCCGCGAGGAAATCTTCGGGCCGGTGATCGCCATCATCGAAGCCAGCAGCTACGCCGATGCCATTGCCAAGGCAAACGACACCGAATACGGTTTGTCGGCCGCCATCGTGACCAGCAACCCGCGTTATGCGCATGACTTCGCGCACGACATCCAGTCGGGCACCGTCAAGATCAACCGCACCACTACCGGCAACCTGATCAACGCGCCGTTCGGCGGGCTCAAGCAATCCAGCACCTCCACCTTCCGCGAGTCGGGCCGGGCAGGGCTGGAGTTCTACACGCAAATCAAGACCGTCTACCGCGGCTGCTGAACCAGCGCGCCCGCAAACCAACCGGCATTCACGCAGCATTCACGCATCAAGCAGGAGCAGGACATGAGAAAAGCCATCAAGCTGGAACTGAAGGAAGCCCGTCACATGGTGGCGGCAGCCATCCGCAAGTCCGAGGAAATCGGCGTGCTGGAATCGATCTGCGTGGTCGACGACGGCGGCTACCCGCTGGTGCTGGAGCGCATGGACGGCGCACGCATCACCGGCCCGCAGATCGCCTGGAACAAAGCCTTCACGGCCGCCGGCCACAAGCGCTCGACCCACCTGTTCAACCAGGCGCCGAACGGCCCCGCGCTGCCGGGCAATGAAGCCTTCGGCATCCAGTGGAGCTTCGAGGGCAAGTTCGCGGTATTCGTGGGCGGCTTCCCGATCGTGGTCAACGGCGAAGTGATCGGCGGCATCGGCCTGAGCGGCGGCAACGGCGAGCAGGACACCGCCGCTGGCGTGGCAGCACTGCAGGCCCTGCAGGAACTGCTTGCCGGCGACGACCTGAAGGTACTGGCCGAAGCCGATATCAAGAAGTAAATCCAGAACCCGGCGCCCCCCCGCAGACCGCGCAGATCACGCGATGCGAAGCGAGCCGTGAGGGTGTAC
>NZ_JFJV02000173.1:0-3576 GCF_000611145.1 Cupriavidus sp. SK-3
TGGGCCTGTGCACCGAAGACGGAAGCCTTTGCGCAGATGAGCGCGCGCGTCGATCCGCAGATCCTGGCCAGCATCGCCATGAATGAATCGGCGTATCGGGGCCGACCCTGGCCGTGGACCCTCAATGTGGCCGGTCGCGGCATGTACTTCGCCACCCGGGAAGACGCGCATGCCGCGATCAATCAACTGCTTTCCGAGAAGCGCTGCAATTTCGACGTTGGGATCATGCAGATCAACTGGTGTTACCACGGCCAGCGGTTCGCCTCGTCGTGGGATGCGCTGGCTCCGGCGACCAACATCCACGTGGCCGAAGCCATCCTAACGGAGAACCTGCAACGCAGCGGCTCAGCGATGAAGGCGGTGGCCTGGTACCACAGCGCCGACCCGAGCCGCGGCGGGCCGTATCTCGCTAGATTCATGAACCACTTCAAGCAAATGGACAGCAGGGCCCAATGAGCAAGCATCTTCTTTACGCCGCCGTCGCCCTCTTGATCAGCGGACCGGTATCCGCCGCGCCGACCGATCCGTTCGACTTCGACTACCAGGTCGTGGCCAAGGCTAGCGACCGGCCGGCGATGATCTTCAACGACGGCAGCAGCACTTACATCCAGCCTCGCGCTGGACAGCAGATTGTCGCGGGCGGTGGGCAGCAATCTGGTCCATATATCGTCCTGGATGGCGTGCCTGATGTCGTGCGCTACACCACGAACGGTAACGAGGTGGTTGCGCGCTGGACGCGAGCCAACGGCTTCACGGGTGAGCCCGCGAATCCTGCCGGCGAGTTGCCGCGCGGCTTCAGCGGCTTTAGCGGGCGCATCGCCTTGATTGGCAATCACAATGGTCTCGCGCTGGTGCGCCCGAGCGACACGACGATGCCGCTGGCGCCGTTGATCAAGACCCTCGCTCCGGCAGGCTGGACCGGCTCGGCGCAGAAGGATATCGCCCTGAGCCAGGAGATGCGCTTCGCCACGCGCGCCGGCGAGAACTGGGTGCAAGCGCTTGAGCGCCTGCTGGCGCAGCGTGACCTGTACGCCGAACTGGATTTCGAGCGTCGGAACATTGCGCTGCGGGCGACGGCGCCGAAGTCTCTGGCCGTCGCCGGTACTGGTGTGGCGTCCCCTGCCGGGTTGGCGCCGGTCGCCGCGGCCCCACAGATGATTGCAGCCTCGACGTCGGAGGTCGCTGGCGGCCCAACCGAAGGCGATGGGTCCGCGCTGGGCGAGGCGTTCGATGCGCAAGCCATCCGTGACACCAAGGCCGGCCGGATCGAGATCCGCTTCGAGAAGAAGCCGACCGGCATGGTGGTGCGACGTGACGGTGGTGAGGAACTGGATACGACCTGGAACGAGGACGAAAGGGTGCTGTCGTTCCGTACCGCGGATCGTTTCACGGTCAGCGGCGGCGGCAAGTCGGTTGAGGTCGCCCGCGTGCCGGGGATCGCCTATCTCTTCCCCCAAGACAACCCGGCTGGGTTGGAGCGCGTCTTTGAGAAGGATGGCGCTACCTACCTGAGCTTCCGCCAGTCGTTGGTGCAGGTCTCTGTCTTCGACGAGAGCAACCGGTCCAATGGGGAGCACAAGGATCGGTATTACAAATACAACGGGATTAGCGCTCGCCTGACGGTGATGGCGGACGGTAAGGCGGTCACGGTGAGCAGGCAGCCGGAGGTTCGGTTCTATGAACGGGCGGCGGCGTTATGAGTTTCCAGCCACGGCGGTACATACCGCTTCTAGCTATCGGGCTTGCCATGGGGGCGACGGGTTCCGTCATGGCGGACTGCCTGGACGATGCCGCCGTCTTCCACCAGGTGAGCCCGGTGCTACTGCGCGGCATTGCGCAACACGAGTCGGGAATGCGCGCGTATGCGATCAATCGCAACACGAACGGCAGTGAAGACATTGGCCTCATGCAGATCAACACGGTGCACCTGCCCAGGCTTGCCAAGTACGGCATTACGCGGCAGTCGCTGTTCAATCCTTGCGTCAGTGCCTACGTCGGTGCGTGGATTCTGCGCGAGAACATGGACCGATACGGGCCAACCTGGGACGCGGTGGGCGCGTACAACGCGGCCTCACCGGATAAGCGCCTCAGGTACATCAACCGCATCTACAGCACGCTGCAGCGCGGCGTTCCGGCCAACCAAGCAATTAGATAACCGAAGGTAACAAGTCATGCTTCACATTCATCAGATGCGCCGGTTGAGCCGGACTGTCCTTGTCATGAGCGCGCTGTGCGCGTGTGTTGCGGCCCATGCGGCGGTACCGACCGCATCCCCCTTCGGTATCGAGTCAACCGGCAACTTCGAGCCGGCGGCGCCGCTCAAGGGCGATGGCTGGCAGCGTCTCGCCGCAGGCAAGAAGGGCAGGTCTCTCGCAGCGGTGGAGCCGGCAAGGTCGGTGACTAGCGACATAGCGCCCGCCTCCGTGCCTCCGGCGCCGGCCGCATCGCAACTCGCGGCAACGCCGGCAGGCATCGCACCGGTCGTCGCGAGCGCGCCCGCTGCGCCCGCAGCCTGGACGGTGTCGCCGGCTGACGGGACCTTTCGCCAGTTGATCGAGGCATGGGCGCCGCGGGCGGGCTGGACGGTCGCACCATGGGAATTGGAGAAGGACGTGCCAATCGTTGGCAATGATTCGATCCCAGGCGATTTCAAAGCGGCCGTGCGGCGCATCCTGTCTTCGACCGAGATGACCGNCTCGCACCCTGGGAATTGGAGAAGGACGTGCCGATCGTTGGCAATGATTCGATCCCAGGCGATTTCAAAGCGGCAGTACGGCGCATCCTGTCTTCGACCGAGATGACCGACTACATCATCAAGCCCTGCTTCTACTCGAACAACGTGGTGCGCGTGGTGAAGCTGACCACCAAGTGCGACCTGACTCAGTGACTCCCATGATGCACATGAACCGATTCCTTCGACCCGCCGCTGGCGCCTTGCTCGTATGTTCAACGCTGGCCGGCTGCGTCTCGCCGCGTCNTATGATGCACATGAACCGATTCCTTCGACCCGCCGCTGGCGCCCTGCTCGTATGCTCAACGCTGGCCGGCTGCGTCTCGCCGCGTCTTCTTGAAGACACCAGACAAGCTGTCGACGATAGTCGCGCGCAAGGGGATGCGATGACCGGCGCGCTCTATGCCCGGATGCGACGCGACCGCGNCCAAGGTGACGCGATGACCGGAGCGCTCTATGCCCGGATGCGACGCGACCGCGCGGCTGTCGAGGCAGAGCAGGAAGTGTCCAAGCCCTTCCTCGTGGGCAGAGCCGTGCCTACCGCGCGGAACGTTACCCTCCCGTTGGCACTGCGCAATAACGTCGACACGTGGGTGGTCTTTCCCGAACGCGTCATGCCGCTGGCAGTAGCCGGGCAGCGCATCACCATGGCGACCGGGATCCCGGTGAAGGTCGAATCGGATGTCTATCTCCCGGCCAACATGCTGCTCCCGCGCAGCATGGCGGCGCAGGCCGGGCAGCAGGCGCGCAATCAGCAGGCTGGGGGTGCGGTGCCGCAAGGCATGCCGGCGCTGGGCCAGGCCCCGGCACTCGGTGCGCCGCTTCCGACCAGTCTGGTTGGCGGT
>NZ_JFJV02000174.1:0-9048 GCF_000611145.1 Cupriavidus sp. SK-3
CGGGAGCCGCGGCGGTGCCGCCGCTGCCGCCACGGAAGTCGGTGACGTACCAGCCCGAGCCCTTGAGCTGGAAGCCCGCGGCGGTCAGTTGTTTCTTGAACGTGCCCGTTGCGCCGCAGGATGTGCAGTCAGTGAGCGGCGCATCGCTCATTTTCTGCAGCACATCGCGCCCGTGGCCGCAGGCGTCGCAACGATAGGCATAGATCGGCATAAGTGGCTCTCCGCGAGGATTCTGGAACGGAAAATGGGGGGACCGCGCAGTCGCGCCGACGGGGAAGTTGCCGCTCCCGTGCGCCACCTTGCGGTGCAAAGCCTTGAATTATAAACCGTTCTGAGAACAGCGGGCCGGCTGAAAAAGGGCCAGAAATGCCGCCAGAGGCACGCGCACCACGCGCGGCGCCGCATCGGTCAGGCCAGATGGACTTCCTCGACGCGCGGATGGTCGCCGATCCACTGCGGCAGCAGCGAACCGAAGACCATGCCGCCGATGGAGAACAGCAAACCGACCATCTGCGGCGGCACCGCCGAGTCGGCGAAGGCGATCTCGCAGCACAGCCAGGAAGTCAGGCCCAGGAGGATGGCGGCCAGGCCGCCCTGGCGGGTGGCCGGTTTCCAGAACATGCCGAAGGCCAGTGGCACGAACGACGAAACCAATGTGACTTTATAGGCATTTTCCACCATATGGAAGATGGAAAGATGCGAGTTCAGCGCGAACAGCGTCACCAGCACCGCGAACACCAGCACCACCGCCTGCATCACGCGCAGGAAACGGCGGTCATCGAGATGGCGGAAATACGGCCGCAGGATGTTCTCGGCGAAGGTAACGGACGGCGCCAGCAGCGTCGCCGAAGCGCAGCTCTTGATGGCGGACAGCAGCGCGCCGAAGAACATCACCTGGGCGAACATGGGGGCGTGCGTCAGGATCAGCTTGGGCAGGATCAGCTGCGAATCGGTGTTGATGTACTTCTGCACCATCTCCGGATCGATCATGGTGGCCGAATAGGCCAGGAACATCGGGATAAAGGCAAAGCAGAAATACAGCACGCCGCCCAGCACCGAGGCGCGTCCGGCAATCTTCTCGGTGCGCGACGAGGTCACGCGCTGGAACACGTCCTGCTGCGGGATCGACCCCAGCATCATGGTGAACAGCGCCGCCGCGAAACCGATGATCTGTATCAGGTCCAGCGAGGGCAGGAACTCGAACTTGCCGGCCGCCGCCGCGTGCGACACCACCGCCGCCACGCCGCCGGCCTGGCCGCTGACCTCGTAGCCGATATACAACATGCCGATCACGATGATGATCATCTGGAGGAAGTCGGTCACCGCCACCGCCCACATGCCGCCAAACAGCGTGTAGACCAGCACGCTGGCGGCGCCGATCATCATGCCGGTTTCCTGCGACAGGGTGCCGTCCGAGACGGTGAAGAACACCAGGCCAAGCGCCTTGATCTGCGCGGCGACCCAGCCCAGGTAGGACATCACGATGCACAGCGTGGTCAGCACCTCGGCCAGCCGCCCGTAGCGGTTGTGGTAGTAATCGCCAATGGTGAGCAGGTTCATCCGGTATAGCGGACGCGCGAAGAACAAGCCGACCAGGATCAGGCAGAGCGAGGAACCGAAGGGATCGGACACCACCCCGGACAGGCCTTCCTTGAGGAAGACCGCGGGGATGCCCAGCACCGTCTCCGAGCCGAACCACGTGGCGAACACGGTGGCGGTGACGATGTAGAACGGCAGGCTGCGGCCGGCCACTGCGAAGTCTGTGGCGTTGCGTACGCGCAGCGCGGCCCACAGGCCGATGCCGACAGAGATTACCCAGTAGATGATGACGAACCAGATCAGCATGCTGCTGCCTATCCCAAAAATGCCCTTGCGGCGAAAAACCGGTTGCCGGTGAGCGGGACGCGTTCCCCTGCCCTGCCCGGAGTCCAATTCATCGGTCGGGGCCGCATGGGTGGCTGATCTAGCCTGCGGTCGTAGCCGAATGTAGGGTAGGGACAAGGTCATTACTGACCCCGTCCCCCCCTAAGAACCGTACGTGCGAGTTTCCCCGCATACGGCTCAAGCCGCTCAAAGTACGTTAATTTGTACCGGTTTCGCAACGGGCCGACCGTGATGATGAACTTGAATATGACAGTTTGGGTGCAGCAGCACTCGATTCCCTAGAGCATCAGAGCCTCCGTGTACACGGTACTCGATGTGATGGTCTTCCCACCCGGTCTCCTTGGTAATCTTGCACTGACACACCGCACACAAGCCCCGCTGGGACATGTACAACTTGACCCACTGCTTTCGGTGCGACATGTTATGCAACATGCGTACCTGCCGCAAGCTCTCGCCGTACCTCTCCTGCGCCGGATCGAAAGGATGGTAGTCCCCTCGAACTTTCTTGTGGCGTCGGATGGGCGTACCTTCAAGCGAATAAAGCGCCATCCAGTCCGTTTCACCCTCCGCGTTTGTTACCGTGGTTCCGAACACCCAATTTCGACCGCCGACCGTCGCGAAATACTTCTTCCGCACCCAGTCAGTGTTCTTCTTCGGATGTCGCCGTTTTGCCCACCGCCATATAGCCCGAAATAAATCGTGCTCCAATCTGGTGAACGTCGCCTTTGCCACCACCGGGCTGTGATACTGCGCCCAGCCCCGTAGCATGGGGTTCAGCATTCGGATCAACACCTCCTGCTTAACGCCCTTGTGACGGCCGATGACCTCCTTCACCGCGCGGTAGAACGTTTGCACATTCTTCTTGCTTGGCTTGATAAGCAGCTTTCCCGAATACTTCCGGAAATTCCACCCTAGAAAGTCGAAGCCTTCGGCTATGTTGCTGATCCGCGTTTTCTCCATGGACAGTGCAAGCCCCCGTACTGCTAGGAACTGTTCGACCCACGGCTTCACCTCGCTCTCTAGCATCTCCGGCGTGCTGCCGGTGATCACGAAGTCGTCCGCATACCGCACTACATTGACCTTCAGCTTCTTGAATCGGGTAACCCCCAACTTTGCGGTGAGATGCTGAGTTAGTTGTCGTTCCAATCCGTTCAGCGCCACGTTTGCCAACGTGGGGGAAATGATGCCTCCCTGTGGCGTTCCAGCTTCGGTCGCCTGAAACTGGCCTTGAAATACCACGCCAGCCTTCAACCACTTCCGCAGGATTGCCTTGTCCATAGGGACATGGCGCACCAACCAGTCATGGCTGATATGGTCAAAGCAGCCCTTGATATCCGCTTCCAGCACCCATGGAGCCGAGGCTCTCTGGGATAGTGAGACGAATAACTGAGACATGGCATCCGCGGTAGAACGATTGATCCGGAACCCGTAAGAGTTCGGATCGCTCATTCCTTCGGACACCGGTTCCAGCGCCAGCAGGTATAAGGCCTGCATGGCTCTGTCCAACATGGTCGGTATGCCCAGAGGGCGTTCCTTCCCGTTGGCCTTTGGAATAAAGACCCGCCTTAACGGCAGCGGTCGATACCCCCGACGCTTCAACTGCCCGATGGCTGCCCACCGGGTCTCAGGCTTGTCCCACAGCACGCGATCCACGCCTGCCGTTTTCCTGCCACGGTTTTCCGTCACTCGTTTTACCGCCGATGCTTTGGCGGACCACGAGCGGGTCAGGGATCGTTGCAGGGCTTTCACCCGGCGCCAGTCCCCTTCCTGCGTTGCCTTCGCAATTCGAATCTGCATTTCCCGGACGTTCCGTTCCACCCGGCGCCAATCGATGGCACCCCAGCTTTGCGGCACGCCGGAGGGCGCAGATTCATCCTCACGGATCAATGCTTCCATGCTGTCCTCCGAATCTTGAGACTCTTCCCCAAAATCGAGCGACAACATGCCCCTTGAGGGACATATTGCCCCTCAAGGGAAGAAAATTGAACATCAAGCGAGATCTGTCAGCCGTCCTGCGACGATTGACCAGTTGGAAGTCTGCCCGCTTTCGCGTGGGATGATATTTCAACCCCTATCCGAGCCATTACAGCCCGGCATTCGCTTTTTCCAACCTCCGATACCCGCACAGCCGACAGCGTTCCTTGCGGTTCGCCTGCCTGAGCCTTACTGCGCTCGGGCAGCCATACGGGCTTACCACGTTCCCTGCACGTTACAAGACCGGGTTAGGGTCTGCCTATTCGCCGGTGGTCCAGAAGCGACGTGTCCCGAGTTTTGAGCGGGACAACCGACCACATACCATTTTGGTTAGTGCCTATCAGCAGCTTTGGCACCGCAATCCTTACGACGTTTATCAGCAGTTCACTTACATTACCCATACCAGCCAGCCTAGCTCCTCGACCCGTTGCTACTCGGAATCTCTACCGGTCCGCCTCACGGCGAACTGGCACCCTTGCGGGGGCTACATTGTCAGGAGAGCTTCACACCCCACCGTTACCAGTGACGCATGTCTCCCTAGGCTACTGCTAGTCGCATAGCAGGTTCTATATCGGAACACCCTTGCGGATGAGTCCGACCGAACCATAACGTGCAGAGCTTTCGCTCTACATCCGGGACCTCTCAACTCAATATGACCCCCGTAGGGGCATACTTGACCGACGTGAACTCCCAAAGGCGTTCCCATCCGTCCCAAAGAACGTAGCGCCGGTCAATCTGACCGGTACAAGAGCTATGTGGCGCTCCCCGACATGAGTCGATGGAACACCCAGCCCCTCTTTCGAGTGGCTGTTTACAGAGAACTCGCCCAAAGGCGAGCGTCCCCGCCTTTGGGCGATATGGCTGGAGGCTATCCAGCAATAGCAAGTACTACACACTCGACAGGCGTTAGCGAGCCAAGCGTTCAACACATTGGACTCCCCTGGCTTTACCGGCCAGGTTCGTCAAAGCAAGAGATAGGTTGGGTTTCAAGGCTCAGGCCCAAGCCCTTACCCTGTCCCAACAAGGTCGATGCCCCTTACGTTAGGGCGCTACTTCTTTTCCCGGACACGAGAGTGCGTGTCGCACCAAAACGCGGATTATAGCGATGCAGACCGTGCCGGGCGAAAAAAAGTCCCCGCCATGCGGAAATTGCCGGCATCAATGCAGCGCACGCGCCACAGGTGACAAGACCGCCTCCTGCCTCCGGTAGGGACCATCGGCCGCGGCGCCCCTCCATGGTGCGGAAGGGGCCGGATAACGGGCGGTTACACGGATTACAAAGCTTGCGTCAGCGCGTCCCGCCCGCCGCGCATTAGAGCGGAACGGCAGCAGAAATCGGGCAACCAGCCCACGAGCCGCGCTGCCGCCCATGTCCCCGAAAGGAAAAGGAGAACACCATGCCGAACCGCCAAACCCTGATGCTCAAGACACTGATGATTGCCGCCAGCCTGCTCGGCGCTGGTCTGGCCAGCGCCCAGACCGCGGCGGTCGCGCAGGATGTGCAGCGCAACGTCAACCAGGAGCAGCGTATCGAGAACGGCCTGCAATCCGGCAGCCTGAGCACGCGCGAGGCGGCCAGCCTGCAAAAGCAGACCGCGCGGGTCGATCGCATGGAATCGCATGCCCTTGCCAACGGCTCTGTCTCGCCGCGCGAGCAGGCGTCGATCCAGCGTGCCGAGAACAATGTGAGCCGCGATATCTCGCGCGACACGCATAACGGCATCAGCGGCAACCCCGCCAGCCTGTCTTCGCAGCGCATGCAGGCCGATGTGCAACGCAATATCAATCAGGAGCAACGCATCCAGAACGGCGTGGCCAACGGCTCGCTGACCAACCGCGAAGCCGGCAAGCTCGAACGCGGCCAGGCCCACGTCGACCGGCGCGAAGCGCGTGCCGGCGCCAATGGCCACGTGGGCGCGGCCGAACAACGCGGCATCCAGCGCGCCGAAAACCGCGACAGCCGGGCGATCTACCACGACAAGCACAACGGCCGCGTGCGCGGCTAAGGGGAAAAACCGGCGCCTAGGCCCGGCGGCGCCAGACCTGCCAATGCTCGCGGCCGGCGAACACCGGCAGCGAGCCGGTGGCGGCACGCGCCTCCACCAGTTCGAATGCCGGCGCAAGCAGCGCGCGCAGTTCCGCCTCGGGCATCGCGAAGGGCGGCCCGCCGCGCGTTTCATCCAGGAAGAAGTAGCCGGCCAGCAGGCCGCCCGGCGGCAGCAACTCCGCCACGCGCCGGCCATAGGCAGCCCGCATGGCTGGCGGCAAGGCGCACAGGAAGGCACGTTCGTAGATGAGCTGGCAGGCCGGCTCGGGCGTGAACGCAAAAAAATCCGCCTCGTGCACGATAGCCCCGGCAGGCCCCAGCGCACGCCGCGCGCTCGCCACCGCCTCCGGCGAGAAATCGATGGCGACCACCGGCCAGCCACGGGCATGGAGCCAGCCGGCTTCCCAGCCATTGCCACAGCCAGGGACCAGCGTCGGGCACGGCGCCATCGCGCTGGCGAAGGCCTCGAAATCAGCAGGCACGCCGCCCAGGTCCCACGGCATGAATCCTTTCTCGAAGCGCTCGTCCCAGAAGGCCGGATCAGCCGCGTTGCGAGTGGCGAAGGCTGGCGTAGCGCCGGGCTTGCCGGCGGTGTTGTCGGATTTGGTCAAGCGCGCCTCAACTGTCTCTATATTCAATTGTCTTTGTTCATGCTGGCTGTGCCGCTGCAGGCGCTACCAATAGCCAACCCAGCCCAGCAATTCGGTCAGCACCACGCCGGCGACAAAGCCTCCCACCAACAGCAACGCCGTGCCGACCAGGCGGTTGGTGCGGCGCTGCTCTGTGATCAGGGCGGTCAGCAGCCGCTCTTGCTGGCTGTTGTCGACCAGCGCGCGGCGCTCCAGGAACTGATGCGCCAGGCGCGGGAAGTCGGGCAGCATCTTGGCCCATTGCGGCGCCTCCACCTGGATCCGCTCCCAGGCGCCCTTCCAGCCCACCTGCTCGTGCATCCACTTCTCGAGGAAGGGCTTGGCGGTCTTCCACAGGTCCAGGTCGGGATCGAGCTGGCGGCCCAGCCCTTCGATGTTCAGCAAGGTCTTCTGCAACAGCACCAGCTGCGGCTGGATCTCGACATTGAAGCGGCGCGAGGTCTGGAACAGGCGCATCAGCACCATGCCCAGCGAGATCTCCTTGAGCGGCTTGTCGAAATAAGGCTCGCAGCAGGCGCGCACGGCGCTTTCCAGCTCCTCCACCCGCGTGTTCGGCGGCACCCAGCCCGATTCCACGTGCAGCAGGGCCACGCGATGGTAGTCGCGCCGGAAGAAGGCGATGAAATTCTGCGCCAGGTAATTCTTGTCGAACTCGGAAAGCGCGCCGACGATACCGAAGTCCAGCGCGATATAGCGGCCGAAACTCTGCGGCGCCACCGACACCAGGATGTTGCCAGGGTGCATGTCGGCATGGAAGAAGCCGTCGCGGAACACCTGGGTGAAGAAGATCTCCACCCCCTCCTCGGCCAGCAGGTGCATGTCAACGCCGGCCGCCTTGAGCGATTCGGTGCGCGAGATGGGGATGCCGTGCATGCGCTCCATCACGAACACCTCGCTGCTGCAGAAGTCCCAGAACACCTCGGGCACGAGCAGCAGCTTGGTATCGGCGAAATTGCGGCGCAGCTGGCTGGCATTGGCCGCCTCGATCATCAGGTCGAGTTCGTCGTGCAGGTATTTGTCGAACTCGGCAACCACCTCGCGCGGCTTGAGGCGCTTGCCGTCGGCCCAGAAACGCTCCAGCCAGGCCGCGAGGTCGCGCATCAGCGCCAGGTCGCTGTCGATGACCGGAAGCATGCCGGGGCGCAGGACTTTCACCGCCACTTCGCGCCCTTCGCTGGGGCCGCCCTTCAAGGTGGCGAAATGCACCTGGGCGATCGAGGCGCTGGCCACCGGCTTGTGGTCGAAACTCTCGAACAGCGTGGACAGCGGCCGGCCCAGCGAGCGCTCGATGATCTTGACCGCCACCACCGAATCGAACGGCGGCACCTGGTCCTGCAGCTTGGCAAGCTCGTCGGCAATGTCCGCCGGCATCAGGTCGCGCCGGGTGGAAAGCACCTGGCCGAACTTGACGAAGATCGGGCCAAGGCGGGTGAGCGCCAGCCGCAGCCGCTCGCCGCGCGGCATGTCGAGCTTGCGGCCTATGGTGATGACGCGCACCAGGAAGCGGATGCGGCGGCTCTTGAAACCCGACAGTACGAGCTCGTCGAGGCCGTAGTAGAGGATGACGAAAACGATCTTGCAAAGGCGCAGGAAGCGGGTCATGCAGGTTCTTCAGTATTGGGGGCGGTGCGGATTGGCCAGTGCCGGCTGGCGGATGATCAGTTGCAATCGGCGATCAGCGGTGGGCGGAAGGCAGCGTGCCGGAACCGCCTGCCGCGCCCCGCCCGGACCGGCTGCGCTGCTCGAGCTTCTCCAGCCGCTTTTCCAGCCGGGCCAGATCGTCGCGCAGCGCGTTCACGCCGGCGCTGAACTCGTCCAGCGCGACGTGCCGCACCAGGGTTGGCTGCTCGTCGAGCAGGTATTCGGTCACATTGTCCACCAGCGTGCGGCCCAGCCGCGTGACTTGCGCATGGACTTGCTGCGCGCCGTCCACCACCCGTTGCGCGACGCTGTCGCTGACCGGGCCGCCCAACAGGCCGCGCAACGCGCGCGACAGGTCCTCGGCCGCATCCCAGCGCAGGTTGCGCGCCAGCGTGGATACCGTGTTGGCCAACTCGGCGTCGCCCTCGATGCGCACGTGCTTCATCGCGGCTGCCTGGCCGCCGCCCGCCACGTCCGACGCCACCAGCGGCCATTGCTGCAAGGGCACGGTCAGCGTGACGGCCGGGATCTCATCGGCTTGCGCCAGTTCCGTCAGGCCCTGCGCCGTCACCTTCAATGCGAGCGTGAACGCGGCGGCGTCGAAGCGGATGACGCGGCCCGCGAAGGGCTGGAGCATGGAGGTGGCCCAGGGTTCCTGTTCCAGGAGGTGGTTCAGGGCGGTGATGGGCGGCGTGGCCAGAGGGGTTGGGAGGGTGGTCATGGTTGGGTGGGGGTTGGGGGCGGGCCTTTCAGGTGGTGTTGGTGGTTGATCGGTTCTAGTGTCAAAGTCAAAGTCAACTGCTTAACTGCTTAACTGCTTAACTGCTTAACTGCAAAGTCAAAGGCGGGTTC
>NZ_JFJV02000175.1:0-1517 GCF_000611145.1 Cupriavidus sp. SK-3
TGACGGCGGGACGCACGTCGGAGGCTTCGATGACCGCGCCCAGCCGCTTCGCGGTGGCGATGGCCTGCAGGCCGGCCACGCCGGCGCCGAGGATCAGCACGCGCGCCGCCTTGACGGTGCCGGCGGCGGTCATCAGCATCGGCATGAAGCGCTGGTAGTGGTGGGCGGCGACCAGCACGGCCTTGTAGCCGGCGATATTGGCCTGGGAGGAGAGCACGTCCATGCTCTGCGCGCGCGTCGTGCGCGGCGCGGCTTCCAGCGCGAAGGCCGTCAGCGAGGCGCGCGCCATGCGTGCATTGTTCTCTGCGTCGAAGGGATTGAGCATGCCGATCAGCGCGGCGCCCGGCTTCATCAGCGCGAGCTCGGCATCGTCGGGGGCGCGGACCTTGAGCACCAGTTGCGCGCCGAGTGCCTGGGCCGCGGTGCCAATGGTGGCGCCGACCGCCTCATAGGCCGAGTCCGGCTGGCTGGCACGCACGCCGGCTCCCGACTGGACAATGACCTGATGGCCCTGGGTCACGTACTTCTTGACCGTCTCCGGGGTGGCGGCGACACGAGTCTCACCTGCCCGCGTCTCCTGCGGGATGCCGATGTGCATCGTCAATTTCTCCTTTTTGCTGGCGTCTTTGAGGCGCTGTCAAAATGATTCTGGCGATGCGGCGAGACTTGTCGTACGACGTGTACGGCAAGTCAACGCGCCTGACCAGAACCGCTTCGTTTCATTCTGACAATGCCGCTGATCTGCTTTCGCGGGCTGACGTCCTTGGCCCTTGTGTCCTGTCATGCGGACGGCCTGGGCCGAACGCAGCGCACAATTTTTTCGCAGCTTACAGGAATCTGACGCTTCGTGGTGACTGGCCGGTCGGCTTTTGCGCAACAGCACGGCCAACGCATGGCGGCTATCGGAGCGGTGCATGACCGGCGTCCCCGGGCCCGCTCCGCGGCCATTGCTGTCCCTGGCTGCATGTTGTCCGCGCGCGCCGGCGGCCTCGCGTGGATTTTTACGTCATCCCTTGGCGCACTGCTGCTTTCTTGACACCGATTTGAGACGCGGCCCCGTACTGTTCCGGTCGTCGCGCTGCCATCGCCGGCGCGAGCGTTCGCTGATTTCCACCGATCGATGTCTTACCTTTCAGACAAGTTATCCATGACTGCCTTTCGCCTTGGCGCTTCACGCGCCCGCGCCGTTTCCCTTGCTGTTTCCCTTTCCGGCGCCGCGCTCTTGCTGGCTGCCCCCGCATTTGCCCAGAACGCGCCGGATGCGGCCGCCGCCGAAGTCTCGCCGCACGTTTTCACCGCCAACGTGACGCTGGCCAGCGAGTATCGCTACCGCGGCCTGATGCAGACCAACCGCCGTCCGGCCATCCAGGGCGGGTTCGACTACACGCATTCGAGCGGCTTCTACCTGGGCAACTGGAACTCGAGCATCAGCTGGCTGGGCGACAGCAATCCGGAAGTCTCGGCACCGATTGAAATTGACTTGTACGGCGGCTTCAAGAACACGGTGACGCTGGGCG
>NZ_JFJV02000176.1:0-15108 GCF_000611145.1 Cupriavidus sp. SK-3
TGACGGCGGGACGCACGTCGGAGGCTTCGATCACCGCGCCCAGCCGCTTGGCGGTGGCGATGGCCTGCAGGCCGGCCACGCCGGCGCCGAGAATCAGCACGCGCGCCGCCTTGACGGTGCCGGCGGCGGTCATCAGCATCGGCATGAAGCGCTGGTAGTGGTGGGCGGCGACCAGCACGGCCTTGTAGCCTGCGATATTGGCCTGGGAGGAGAGCACGTCCATGCTCTGCGCGCGGGTGGTGCGCGGCGCCGCCTCGAGCGCGAAGCCGATGATGCCGGCGGCAGACATGCGGGCTTTGTTTTCCGCATCGAAAGGGTTGAGCATGCCGACCAGCACAGCGCCTTCGTTCATCCGGTCCAGCTCGGCCGGGGTCGGGGCGCGGACCTTGAGCACCAACTGCGCGCCCAAGGCGTCGGCGGCGCTGCCGATGCGGGCACCGGCCGCCTCGTAGGCAGCGTCGGGCTGGCTGGCGCGCAATCCCGCACCGGCTTGCACGATAACCTGGTGGCCTTGTGCTACATATTTCCTGACTGTCTCCGGGGTGGCGGCAACGCGTGCTTCGCCTGCCCGCACTTCTGTCGGGATACCCATCTGCATTGTGTATTCTCCTATGCTCTTGTCTTGCCGTCGCGCGGCCTCGTGACCGGACTGCCGGGCGCCTTCAGTTCAAGAAGCGCTTCCCCACGCAGAGCCCTGGCGGATCATGGAGAACCCGCGTGGCTCGCGTGAAGCCGTTGCTAGCATCTGGGGACAGGGTCTCGATCCGGACTTGCCGGAAAGAAACCGCCGACAGCATGGGCACCGGCCGCGAATGCGCCGCCGCCAGGCCCGCTGCTTGTCAACAGGTCAACATGTCAACAGGGGACTTCGCCTTCGAGCGTCACCCGGTTCAGGATGCGCTCGGCCTCGCCGTAGTCGTGTACGGCGTAGTGCATGGTGCACCGGTTGTCCCACATCACGACATCGCCTTCCTGCCACATATGGCGGTAGACGTTATCGGGGCTGGTCGAGTGTTCGTAGAGAAAGTCGAGCAAAGGCCGGCTTTCGGCGGGCGTCATGCCCTCGATGGAGTGAGCCGTTTCGGGATGCCCCACATAGAGCGCCTTGCGGCGTGTTTCCGGATGGGTGCGAACCAGCGGGTGGACCGCCGAGGGCACCGCATCCGACCCCGTCATCCTGGCGAGCCGCAGTCCCGTGAAACGCACGCGCAGGCCTTCGAGCATGCGTTGCATTGCGGGCGAAAGACGCTCATAGGCCAGATACTGATTGCACCACATCGTGTCTCCGCCGCGCGGGACCACCACCGCGGAAAGAATGGAGATCTTGGGCGGCACCTCGGTATAGATGGAGTCGGAGTGCCAGGCCTCGGTGGATGCTGTCTCCTTGGGAATCTTGGTGACCTGGGCGAGTTCGGGGAAGTCCGATAGGCCCTTCAGCAGCGGGTTACCCTGCACGGGCTTGCCCCAACGCCGGGCGAAGGCAATCTGCGCCGCGGGCTGAAGCTTTTGGCCGCGGTAGACCAGCACGCCGTATTCAAGGAACGCCCGATGCAGCACTTCGAAGGCAGCGTCGCTCACCGGTTCGTTCAGATTGACGCCTTCCACCGACGCGCCAACCGAGCCGGTGAGCGGTGTGATCTGGATACTCATGGATGTCTCCTGTTCGTTTCTCGAATCTGTAGGGGAATACCGGAAGACTGAATTACTCGGCGACAAGAACGATCTTGCCGACGTGCTGGTCTTGCTGCATATAGGCGTGCGCTTCACCAATGGCTGTCATCGGGAAGGTACGGTCGATCGGCAGGCGGATCCGCCCAGCCGCCAGGAAGGGCAGCATGTCGCGCGCACAGGCCTGGATGCATTCCAGGCGTTCCTGCTCGGAGCGGGTACGGAATGTCACGCCAATCAGCGTGAGGCGCTTGAGCCAGAGCAGGCTCAGGTCGATCTGCGCCGTGTTCGAACCCAATCGGGCAATATTGACCAGCCGTCCCTTGACCGCGAGGCTCTTCATGTTGTCTTCGAAGACCGGGCCGCCGACGGTGTCGATAATGAGATCCACCCCGCGATTGCCGGTGGCCGCCATGACGGCATCGACCTGGGATTCGCATGATGAATTGATGCCCACATCGACACCGAACTGGCTCAGGCGATCGAGCTTGGCGGCCGACCGCGATGTGGCGATCACCGGCCTGGCGCCCATCAGCGAAGCGATCTGGATCGCGGCCATGGCCACGCCGCCGGATGCGCCATTGATCAGTACTGCCTCGCCGGCGCGCAACTGGCCATTGGTCACCACGGCGTCGTGGGCCGTGATGAAGACATTGGGGAACGCCGCGGCGTCGATCCAGGAAAGACCATCGGGCACGGCCATCAGCGCCAGTGGATCGGCAATCACATACTCGGCCTGGCACGCACGGCCGTGGCCCATGACCCGATCCCCCGCGCGCCACCCGTGCACGCCTTCGCCGACCGCTTCCACCTCCCCGGCAAACTCGACGCCCGCGGTGATCGTGTTACCCGTGCGCAATTCGCGGGCCTGGTTGATTTCGCCCCGGTTCAGACCGGCGGCACGCACCCTGACCAGAACCTGGCCGGCGCCAGCAACCGGAGCCGGGATGTCCTGTATTTCCACTTTGCCGCCAGTAGGGCTCGGTATGACTCGTACTGCTTTCACTGCGGTCTCCTTTTCATATGGTGCTGCAGTAGATTGATCACTCGCCGGCGCGGGCCTTCGCGCGGATCAGCGCCAGCAATTCAAGGGCGCGCTCGGCGGCGCGCTCGCCGCCCGCCAGGTTGCCGCGGACAAAGGGCGGCCGGATATCCTCGATTTCGGCCAGCATCTGCATCAACTCGCCGTCCGCGATGCTGAGCCGCCGGAACTCGTTGATGGTCAGCAGGTAAGTGTGAAAGACGTCGCTATCCGGCTGGTTCGCACGCAGGCGATGCAGCGCGGCGTTCAACCAGTGCGTGCCCGCCAGCATGGCGGCCTCGATCTTGATCTCGTAGTCGGCTGGGCCGCACTTCTGCAGCGAGCGCTCGATCCGGCGCGCGATGGCGATGTGGGCTTCAACGTGCATCTTTTTCTCCTTGCATCCGGCAGGCCAGCAGCCGCAGGCAACGGGCAAGGGCTGCATCGCATTCCCCGGCAATGGCCGCCGTCGGCGCCACCCCCTCGCGCAGGCAGGGATCCCGATGGCGTTCGACGATCTCCATCTCATGCATCATCGCCGCGACATCCTCCGGGACCGGTGCATCGATCTTCGGCCTGCCCACGTGCAGCACATCGCCGAGCGGGCCGAATGCCGCACGCAGCGAGCCGTCCGGCTGCGGCACCAGGTAGGCGCCTGGCTGCGTCGGGAACACGTCGTCGTCCAGCGTGACGGCGGCATGATGGAGTGCTGCATTGACGGCGTGCGTGCCAGCCGTCATCCCGGTCCAGAACCACAGCTCGAAGTCCTGCAGGGGATCGAGGCGTTCGCGCAATGCTTCGAGTTTCGCAATCTTCTCCATGTGGGAAGCCACCTTCATGCCTTGTCTCCTGAATTGGCGGGCACTGCTGTGCCGCCCTTGTTGTGAAGATAGGCACAGCGCGCCTTGCTGTCAAGAACTTCTATATAGGACTTTGACTTTTAGACTAGTGGATTCCCCCAGTAAGCCTTGACATGCTGGCTTTCCGTTAACTACAGTACATCAAACACCTATATAGGAATCCAGCAAATGCCACGTGCCATCGTACTCAACCAGGCGGACAACGTCGCCACGCTGCTCGATGCCGGCCGTGCCGGCGAGCCCTGCACCTTGCAAGGAGAGGCATCGGGCCAGATGACCCTGCTCCAGGATGTGCCGTTCGGCCATAAGGTCTGTATCGCGGATACCCCGCAGAGCGCCGATGTCCTGAAGTACGGCCAGGTCATCGGGCGGGCCAGCCGGAACCTGAAGGCTGGCGAACACATGCACGTGCACAACATCGAGTCGACCCGCGCCCGCGGCGATCTGGAAAAGAGGTAAGCAAATGGCAATGACATTCCTTGGCTACCGCCGCGAGAACGACGCAGTTGGCGTACGCAACTGGGTAGCGGTGATTTCCGTGATGGACAACTGCAACCCGGTCACGCGCACCATCGCGCAAACCGTCAGCGGCTGCATTCCCGTCACCACCTTGTTCGTGCGTGGGCAGTTCGGCGCGGACCTGGATTTCGCTTATGAGTCGCTGGCAGGACTGGGACGAAATCCCAATGTCGCCGCAGTCCTGCTGGTGGGACTTGAAGATTCGTCGACGGAGGAGGTGGCGCGCCGTATCCGGACTACGGGGAAACCCGTGGAAACGGTGCATCTGCAACCGAATGGCACGATCGACTGCATTGCCGCCGGCACCCGCAAGGCCTTGAAGCTTTCGCTTGCGGCCTCGCGTGCCAGGCGCGAACCCTGCCCGGTTTCGGCCCTGGTACTGGGCGTCGAGTGCGGTGGTTCGGATACCACCTCCGGCCTGAGCTGCAATCCGGCGATCGGCCGTCTGGCCGACCGTGTGATCGAAGCAGGCGGCACCATCATTATTTCCGAGACGTCCGAGTTCATCGGCGCGGAGCACCTCTTCGCGGAACGCGCCGTCGACGATTCGGTGAGGGATGCCTTCGTCAAGGCGGTCCGCGGCATGGAGAACCTCGCGATTGAGCGTGGCGTCGACATGCGCGAATCCCAGCCATCGCCCGACAACAAGCGCGGCGGGCTGACCACGGTCGAGGAGAAGGCGCTGGGCGCGATGGCCAAGGCCGGGTCGAGCCCACTGGTCGGCGTGCTGCGCTATGGCGAGGCCCCGGTAAAAAAAGGCCTGCATTTCATGGACGCTCCGGCGGCGGCAGTGGAAAATCTCAGTGCGCTTGCCGCCGGCGGTTGCCAGCTCACCTTCTTTGGTACGGGGGTCGGCAATCCGATCGGCAGCATGGTCGCGCCGACGGTCAAGGTTTGCGGCAACGTCAATACGCTGGAAACCATGGCCGATAACATTGATTTCGATGCAAGCGGGATCCTCGAGAAAGGACAGAAGATCTCGGATGTGGGCGATCGGCTGTATGCCTACGCCATGGATGTGGCGTCCGGCACCCGTCTCAGCAGCGAGATACTCGACATCAGGGAAACCGCAATCAGTCGATTTGCACTTAGCCTCTGAGTCAACATGACAAAGCTGATCAGCGTCTCCGACGCCATTATCCGTTCCATTGAATCCGGCGCGCTGCGCGAGGGCGACAGGCTGCCTTCCGAGGGCGAGCTTGCCACGGCGCACGGCGTCAGCGTGGGCACCATCCAGAAGGCGCTGGCGCGTCTTTCGAACTCCGGACTGATCACCCGCGAGCAGGGCCGCGGCACCTTCGTCTCGGGCGCCAGGGTCGCGCCTGCCGATGTGCGCTACCTGCGCTTTCGCGATGCCGAGGGAAACGAGTTGCCTTCCTACGTCCATGCGCGCTCGGTCAAGCGGCTCAAACGCAAAGGGCCGTGGTCGGAGTTTCTCGATGGCGAAGCCTTCGTTCGCATTGAACGCATCATCAATGTGGGCGGGCGCTTCGACCTGTACAGCGAGTTCTGGCTGCGCGAGGAGGAATTCGCGCAACTGGGCGGCGTTGAACGCGAGGAACTCGAAAAGAATCTGCGGGAACTGCTCGGGCAGCGCCTGGCGCTACCGACGCTGCGCGTGGACCAGTGGGTGCGATTCGACGAAATCCCGTCGGCGGTAGCCCGTGAGCTTGGTCTCGAAGCCGGGCAGCCGGGCTTCGTCATGGAATTGCGTGGCTATACGCTGCGTGACCGCCCCTTGTATTACCAGACGGTCTATTCCGGCCCGTTTTCAGAGCGCCTCATGGTGGTGCGGGAGAAGGCCTCATGAGCACGCATTGGAACGTTCAGGCGCTGGAGCAATGGACGACCCGGGTATTCGAAGGCTGCGGCGTGCCGCCGGAGCAAGCGGCGGAAGCCGCCGCGATCCTGGTACGCAGCGAGTTGCGGGGCTACAAGACGCACGGCATGACCCGCCTGGCGTCTTATGTGGAGCGGCTGCGGGCGAACGAGTTCAATCCCGGGCCGGAGATGGCATACCGATCCTTCCCCGGCGGCATCGTGCTGCAGGCCGATGGCGCCATGGGGCAGATCGCCGGTCCTTATGCGGTGCGCCTGGGACTGGAAGCCCTGGAGACCAGCGCTTCCGTACTGATCGTGCTGCAATCGTGCGGCCATCTGGGGGCGCTCGGCATCCACGCCCTGCTGGCGGCGGAGGCCGGCGCCTTCTCCATGATCGGGCAACGCACGCCGCCGGCGCTCGCGATGGAGGGATTCCCGCGCGCGGCGATCGGGCACAACCCGATCGCGTTCGGTTGCCCGCTGCCGGGACAAGCGCCGATCGTATTCGATGTGGCGTGCAGCGTGGCCGCGCGCGGCCATATCCTGCTAGCGGCGCGTGAGGGAAAGCCGATCCCGGAAGGGTGGGCGCTGGATGCGGACGGCCGGCCCACCACCGATGCAAAGCGCGCGCTGGGCGGGTCACTGCTGCCCATGGGCGGGCACAAGGGCATCGGCATTGCCATGATGGTGGAGTGCCTCGCCGGTGCCCTGGCGGCCACCGCGGCACCGCACGCACCGGCGCCGGGCAGTATTCCGCATGGCCGTGCCGCCGCCATGCAGGACGGATTCCTGTGGATGGTAAAGCCGGAATCCTTCGCCGGCCAGGCGCCGTTTGGCGACTATATGAAGCAGTGGACCGACACCTACCTTTGCGCGGGCGGCGATGACGCGCGCCTGCCTGGCAATCGTGGCGATGCCCTGGAGCGCGAGGCACGCGAGCATGGCATTGCGCTGCCCGCCGCGATCGCGCAGGAGTTAAGCGCGCTTGGCGAACGGCTCGGCGTGCGGTTTCCGGCATCAGCATCAGCATCGGCATCGGCATAAGCATAAGCACAGAAGCGCCAGACTTACCGGGTCCTTGCGAGCCCGGCGGGCGATGGCCGCCCTCCCCACAACATAATTGGCGAGTACCCGTCCTATGAATGCTCCTCTCTCAGACGCCTCACGCAAGGCCATGGAAATCGTCACGCTCGACGACAAGTACGCACTGGACACGGGGCGCGCTTTCATGAGCGGCGTCCAGGCACTGGTGCGCCTGCCGTTGCTGCAGCGCAAGCGCGATGCGCTGGCCGGCCACAATACCGCCGCATTCATTTCCGGCTACCGGGGCTCTCCGCTTGGCGGATATGACCAGGCGTTGTGGCAGGCCAAGAAGCACCTCGCGGACAATCATGTCGTCTTCAAGCCCGGCGTCAACGAGGAACTCGGCGTGACCGCGGTGTGGGGCTCGCAGCAACTCGAGTTCGATGCCGAGAGCAAGAAGTACGACGGCGTCTTTGGCATCTGGTACGGCAAGGGCCCCGGGGTGGACCGCAGCGGCGACGCGCTCAAGCACGCCAATCTGGCGGGCACGGCGCCGCTGGGTGGTGTGATCGCCCTGGCCGGGGACGACCACGTGTCCAAGAGCAGCACGCTCGCGCACCAGAGCGACCATACGTTCATCGCCTGCGGGCTGCCAGTGTTCTTTCCGGCCAGCGTGCAGGACATTCTGGACCTGGGCGTGCATGCCTTCGCCATGAGCCGCTTCAGTGGCTTGTGGGCCGGCATGAAGACCGTGCAGGAGGTGGTGGAGGCGGGCGCATCGGTGGTGACCGATGCCGACCGGGTGCGCATCCTGCTGCCCGAGGACTTTGCCAGGCCGGAGGGCGGCTTGCATATCCGCTGGCCCGACGATCCGCTGGCGGCGGAAGCGCGGATGATGGAAATCAAGTGGCCGGCGGCGCTTGCCTATATCCGCGCCAACCGGCTTAACCGCAATGTGATTGAAGGGTCGAACGACCGTCTCGGCATCATCGCCAGCGGCAAGGCCTACAGCGATACCCGGCAGGCGCTGGCCGACCTTGGCCTGGACGATGCCTTGTGCCGCGCCATCGGCGTGCGGCTCCATAAGGTGAGCGTGGTGTGGCCGCTCGAGCCAGCGGGCGTGCGCGAGTTCGCGCACGGCCTGCGCGAAATCCTCGTGGTCGAGGAGAAGCGCCCGATCATCGAGCAGCAGTTGAAGGATGAGCTGTACCACTATCGCGCCGACGCGCGGCCTGCCGTGATCGGCAAGTACGAACCGGCCGGCGGTGAAGGCGGCGGCGGTGAATGGAGCCACCGCAAGCCGGCGGAAAACTGGCTGCTGCGCGCCAAGGCTGACCTGACCCCCGCGCTGATCGCCAAGGCCATCGCGGGCCGGCTGAAGAAGCTGGGCGTTCCCACCGATGTCGCCGCGCGGATGGACGTGCGCCTGGCGCAAATCGAAGCCAAGGATCGCCAGTTCCCCCAGGGCGACAGCCGCGGCACCGACCGTCTCCCGTGGTTCTGCCCCGGTTGCCCGCATAACACCAGCACGCGCGTGCCGGACGGATCGATCGCCATGGCCGGGATCGGATGCCACGGCATGGTGGTCTGGATGGACCGTTCGACCACGTCGTGGACACAGATGGGCGGCGAGGGCGTGCCCTGGATGGGGCAGGCGCCGTTCAGCAAGCGCGCGCACATGTTCGCCAATCTGGGCGACGGCACGTACAACCACTCCGGATCGCTGGCGGTGCGGCAATCGATCAATGCCGGCGTCAATATCACCTACAAGATCCTCTACAACAGCGCCGTTGCCATGACAGGCGGGCAACCGGTCGACGGGCAGCTGGACGTGCCGGGCATGACGCGCGAACTGGCGTCGGAGGGGGCGAAGCGCATTGTCGTGGTGACCGACGAGCCGCAGAAGTATGCCGTCGTCAAGGACCTTGCGCCTGGCGTCACCATACGCCACCGGGATGAGCTCGACGCCGTGCAGCGCGAGTTGCGGGTGGTCGAGGGCGCCACCGTGATCATCTACGACCAGGCGTGCGCCACCAAGAAGCGGCGGGAACGCAAGCGCGGCACGATGGTCGATCCGGACAAGCGGGTCATCATCAATGAGCTGGTTTGCGAAGGCTGCGGGGATTGTTCGGTCGAGAGCAACTGCGTAGCGGTACAGCCGCTCGAAACCGAGTTCGGCCGCAAGCGGGAGATCAACCAGAACACCTGCAACAAGGATTTTTCCTGCGTCAAGGGTTTCTGCCCGAGTTTCGTCACGGTGGAGGGCGGCAAGCTCAAGAAGCCGGAAGCGGCACGCAAGGCGAAGCTCTCCGATATGCCGGTGCTGCCCGAGCCGAAGCTGCCGGATGCCGCCAAGGCCCGGCGCATCGTGGTGGCGGGCGTCGGCGGGACGGGGATCGTCACCATCGGCCAGGTACTCGGCATGGCGGCCCACCTGGAAGGCAAGAGCGTGATCACGCAGGATGCCACCGGCATGGCGCAGATGGGTGGCGCGACCTGGAGCCACATCCAGATTGCCGACGAGCCCGACACCCTGCACGCAACGCGCGTCGATGTCGCCATGGCGGATCTGGTGATCGCCTCCGATACGGTGGTCGGAGCCAGCAAGGCAACGCTGGCGACCATGTCGCTGGGCCGCACCTTTGTCGTGCTCAACAGCCACGTGACGCCGACTTCAGCCTTTGTCCGCGATCCGGACTGGCAGTCTCACAGCGACCAGGCCATTGCGGCGATCGCGCAAGGCGTCGAGGCCGGCCATTTCGGCATCTTCGATGCCGAGCAAGTGGCGACGCAATTGCTCGGCCAGTCGATCTACTCCAACCTGATGCTGCTCGGCTACGCCTGGCAGAAGGGCAGGGTGCCGTTGTCGCGTGAAGCGCTGATGCGCGCGATCGAACTCAACGCGGTGCAGGTCGACAACAACAAGGCGGCCTTTGAGTGGGGCCGGCACTGCGCGCACGATCTGGCCAAGGTGCCGGTGCGATCCGCCGATGCCCAGGTGGTTCAGTTCGTCAGGAAGCCATCGCTCGGCGATTTCATCGACAAGCGCGCCGAGTTCCTCGTCAGCTACCAGAACCGCGCCTACGCCGCGCAGTATGAAGATTTTGTCGCCAGGGTGCAGGCGGTGGAGTCGCGCCTTGGCAGCAGCAAGGTCACCGAAGCGGTCGCGCGCTACCTGTTCAAGCTGATGGCCTACAAGGATGAGTACGAGGTGGCGCGGCTGCATACCGACCCGGCCTTCATCGGGAAGGTTGCCGCGATGTTCGAGGGCGACTTCAAGCTGGTCCACCATCTCGCACCGCCGATGATGGCCAGGAAGAACGAGAAGGGTGAACTCGTCAAGCGGCCATTTGGTCCGTGGATGCGCACTGCGTTCCGCGTGATGGCCCAGCTGAAAGGCCTGCGTGGTACCCCGTTCGACGCCTTCGGCTACACCGGGGAACGCAAGGTGGAGCGAGCACTGATTGGCGAGTACCGCAAGAGCATCGAAGCGCTTCTGCCGACGCTGTCGCAACAGAATCTCGATCTGGCACTGGAAATCGCACGCCTTCCGGAAGACATCCGCGGCTATGGCCATGTCAAGGCACGCAATCTCGTGGCGGTGCGGGCCAGATGGGAGCGCCTGATGGCGCAGTGGCATGACGCACAGGGCGCCCCGAGCGAAGCCAGGCCGAAGCGCAAGGCCAATGCCTGAGTCAAAGGCAGTGTGCCCAGTGTGCCTATAGGCAGATTTGTGTGTAGAGCATCATCAAAACACGATAAAGACTGGAGACCGTGATGAACTTCGTACTGCGCCGTGCAGGCCTGCTTCTGTCCGCCATGGCACTGGCTGCTACCGTCCCCGGCGCGTGGGCGCAGGGTGGGTACCCAAACAAGCCGATTCGCATCATCGTACCGTGGCCGGCTGGCGGCGGCGTCGACTCCGTCACCCGTACGGTTGCGGAAAAGCTCTCCATCAGCCTTGGCCAGCAGGTCCTGGTGGACAACCGGCCCGGCGCCACCGGCAATATCGGTGCGGGCATGGGCGCAAAGGCGGCGCCGGATGGCTATACGCTGCTGGTGGCAAGCGCGCCGATGACGATCAACCCGAGCCTCTACAGCAACCTGCCCTTCGATACGAGCAAGGATTTTGCACCGCTCAGCCTGCTGGCCAGTTCACCCTATGTGCTGGTGGTGAATCCGGCGGTGGCGAAATCGGTGACGGAACTGGTGGCCCGCGCCAGGTCGGAGCCGGGGCGGATGAGCTATGCATCGCCAGGGCCGGGGACGCAACAGCACCTGATCGGAGAGTCATTCAAGGAAGCCGCCCACATCAACGTCATCCACGCCCCTTACAAGGGGGGGCCGCAGGCGCTGACCGATATGGTTGGCGGCCATATCCAGATGATGTTTCACGGCCTTCCCGCGGTGTTGCCGTTCATGAAATCCGGCCAGCTCAGAGCCATCGCGGTCGCCAGCAAGCAGCGCCTGGCCTTGCTGCCGGATGTGCCGACCATGGCGGAAGCGGGGTTTCCAGGTATCGAGGCGAGCGAATGGTATGGCCTGGTGGCGCCTGCCGGGACGCCGAAGGAGATCGTGGTTCGTCTCAGCACGGAGATCGGGAAAGCCCTGAACATGCCAAGTGTCCGCGATCAGTTGATCGGCAGAGGCTATGAACCGGGCAGCAACACCCCCGAGCAGTTCGGCACGTTTATCGCTGCCGAGCAGAAGAAGTGGGCCACCGTGGTCAAGCAATCCGGGGTGCGCCTGGATTAGCGGATACCTGTGCGCAAGCGCAGAGCCATTGTCTTCGGGGTTGCTACTCCATGGAAACAACTTACAGGGAATCCCTATGAGATTCGTACGGCGTCTCGCGGAGCGTGCTCTGTGTGCCATCACGCTTGCGGCAAGCCTGTCCCCGGCCTGGGCGCAGGACGGTTTTCCCAGCCGCCCGATCCGGATGATCGTACCCTGGCCGGCCGGAGGCAGTGTCGATGTCGCCACGCGGATTGTGGCGGAGAAACTGACACTCAGCCTCGGGCAGCAGGTCATAGTCGACAACCGGCCCGGGGCAGGCGGGAATATTGGCGCGGCGGCCGGCGCCAAGGCCGCGCCCGATGGCTATACGCTGCTGGTGGCGACCACCCCGATGCTCATCAACCAGAGCCTCTACGGCGGCCTGCCCTTTGACACGGTCAAGAGCTTCGCGCCGGTGAGCTTGCTGGTTACGCTGAACTATGTGCTGGTGGTGAACCCGGCCGTGGCCAGCTCGGTCAAGGAGCTGGTTGTGCAAGCCAAGGCCCGCCCCGGGCAGATCAGCTATGCGTCGTCCGGGCCCGGAACCCAGCTGCACCTGCTCGGCGAAGCATTCAGGCAGCAGGCTGGCATCGATATCGTGCACGTGCCTTACAAGGGTGCGCCGCCGGCGCTGACGGACATGATCGGCGGCCATATCCAGATGATGTTCCCTGGCCTTCCGGTGGTCCAGCCACTGCTCAAGTCCGGGCAACTCAAGGCCCTCGCGGTGGTCGGCAAACGGCGCCTGGCGCTGCTGCCGGGCGTGCCGACCATGGCGGAAGCGGGATTCCCGGGCGTCGATTCAACCGAATGGTATGGCGTGGTCGCGCCAGCCGGGACGCCGAAAGACATCGTGGCGCGGCTCAATGGCGAGATCGTGAAAGCCCTGAATATGCCGGATGTGCATGCGCTCCTCGCCAACAAGGGTTTTGAACCCGCCGGCGGCACGGCCGAGCAATTCTCCGCGCTGATCGGGGCGGAGCAGGCGAGTTGGGCAAGCATGGTCAGGCAACTGAATCCTCGACTCTGAGCTTGCCATCCGCTCAGCAACGACTACCGACGGCGAGCCATGTACTCGCTGATCCACCGCCGCAAGGCAGGAGACACCAATGCCCTCTGATCCAATCGCGATGGGAGCCACATCCCGATGCGCGCCGCCTGACGCGACGGCACCCAAGCCGCTATCCAAGTTTTCGGCCGTTTCGGCCATTACCATTGGCGGCGCCCTGGAATTGTATGACTCGGGTGTCTACAACTTCTTCGCCCTGCTGATCGTTCCCCTGTATTTCCCCGTCGGCAATCCGCTCGGCCAGCTGCTGCTGTCCTTCGGCACGTTCGGGGCCGGTTACCTGATGCGGCCACTGGGCGGACTGGTGATCGGTGCGTATGCCGACCGCGTCGGCCGCAAGCCGGCGGTGGTGCTCTCGATGTGGCTGATGGCCTTCAGCGCCCTGATCCTGGTGCTGACGCCACCCTATGCCCAACTTGGCGTCCTTGCCCCCGTGCTGATGATTCTCGCCCGCCTGATCCAGGGCTTCGCCATCGGCGGCGAGATGGGCTCCGCCAGCGCGATGCTGCTCGAGTATGCGGATGAGCGCTCGCGCGGCTTCTACACTAGCTGGCAGGCGTCCAGTCAGGGCGTTGCCGCCGTGTTCGCTGCCTTGGTCGCACTGGTGCTGAGCAATGCGCTGCCGCCTTCCGCGCTCGAGTCCTGGGGGTGGCGCGTCGCCTTCCTGATCGGCATTCTGGTGATTCCGATCGGTCAGGTCATCCGGCGCCGTCTGGAGGAGACGCTGGTGCCGGAGCCGAAGAAGGCGTCGAAGAAGGGCGCCGGCCGCCAGCTGATGAGGGCGCATTGGCGCGAATTGGTGGCGAGCATCCTGCTGATGATCGGCCTCGCGGCCTCGATCCACGTCATCGCCTTCTACCTGGCCAACTACGCGACCTTCCAGTTGCACATCTCGCGCGGTGACGCCATCTGGGCAGGCTTCGTCGCCTCGCTGGTGCTGGCGGTGTTCGCACCGCTGTCCGGCTGGCTCTGCGATCGCGTCGGGCGCCGGAAAGTCGTGTGGTGGTCCCGGGTGGCGCTGCTCGTCATGATCTATCCGGCCTTCTCGCTCCTTAACAGCATTCCATCCCTGACGTGCCTGCTGATCGTGGTGGGGCTGCTGGCCGTACCGATGGCGATGACGTCTCCTGCCACGATGGTGCTGGTCAGCGAGGTGCTGCCGCAGCGGCTGCGCGCAACCGGCATGTCGGTGACCTATTACGTGGCGATCGCGCTGTTCGGCGGCTTCGCGCAGTTGTTCTCGACCATGCTGATGCAGGTCACGGGCAACCCCAACGCGCCAGCGCTCTATGTCATTGGCTGCGGGGCTGTCTCGCTGATCGGACTCGCGATGGTGCCCGAAACGCTGGGGCGGCGTTTGTCATGAAGACGCCAGATTGAGTCGATGGCGCGCGCCGGCACCGTGATCGCCGCGAATACTTCGTCGATCCCGATTACCGCACCCGGCGCCGCGCTGTCCGATGCGACGCGCTTGATGAGCACAGCGCCATGCTGTGCTCGCTTCTCATCTAGACCTCGTCGGAATGCGCCCATGCCAGGCTCTGCTCCTCCCTGGTGCGTGCAACTCGGCCAACTACCGTGGCGATGGCGTTACCGTTCCACGACTACGAGATAGTCTGGCTGGCAGATGTACTGAACCCGGACGTCTGGACGGGCATCGACTTCTGGGGGCGAATGAAGGTCCTGTTGTCTCGTGCCAGGCAACGAAAATGGAAACGAACGGGAATGCCGGTTCTACTTGCCGGGGATGCCGACGGGAAAGCCGCGGAACTGTGTCGAATCCCGATGGCATTCGCAGCCAGGCATGAGGCGGCATATGGATGACCCTGCCCTTGTTCCGGATCTCATATTCCCGTCAAGGCTTGCTCGACCCGTAGACTCAGATTGCTTCGCCATTTCGCCAGTGTGATGCAAATCGCCGTTCTCGCGCCAAGTTCGCGAGGGCGCCCACGGCCCCCGGCATTCCAACCAGGCCCTATTGCCGTGGCCAGTCGATCTATCGTTGCCGCGCAGCAGCCCGTGAGGTGTTGCAGAGAAATTCCTTGCGCGAGCCCGCGCTTCGAATACGATGTGGTCCTGACGCTCAAACGGCACTCTTTTCTGGCATGACACAAGGCAAGGCAGACCACACGGCGCACGAATGGTTCGATTCCATCGAGCAGCGCGTTGTCGTGCTCGCGAAGCCCGTTGGCCACTTGCTGGCGTGCTGTCTCGCGCTGACCCTGCAGTGCAAGAATCTGCGCAACACGATCCACTATGTCGTGCGCAATGTCCTTACCGCCTACACATGGGATGTCAGTAGCGAATGCTGGCGGCGGAGGAGCGAACTTCACGCCGCGCAACAGGCGGCG
>NZ_JFJV02000176.1:15228-15294 GCF_000611145.1 Cupriavidus sp. SK-3
CATCATCCCGGAGCTCGGCCTGACCGTGCAGAACGTCTATCGCACTGTCATCGACCTGACGGTGCT
>NZ_JFJV02000177.1:0-7650 GCF_000611145.1 Cupriavidus sp. SK-3
ATGATGACCGCCGCACTGAATAAATCAGTCTCTCCCTTAGTGCTGCGCCATCCATATCCGACAAGAGGTTGAGACGTTATAAAAATATAAAAAAAAACAATTATCGCGTCGCCACCAGATCGATCGCGATGCGCCGTGTGTGACGCAGCCATATGAGGGGCAGATCCGTGAAGGTACCTACCTCGCACAATTTCCCCTCTTCCAGTGGAATGTGGAATACAGGCCGCTTTTTGTGGCGGCCACGCTAACGACGTCACATTGTCATCCGCGCGATTTCAAGGTGTCGCGAATCTCTCGCAGGAGCAGCACGTCTTCCGGCGTTGCGGGCGCTTCCACGGCAGGGGGCTTCTGCAACTTGCTGATCTGCCGGATCATCACAAAAATGATGAACGCGAGAATCAGGAAGTTGACTGCCACGGTGATAAAACTACCGTAGGCGAAAACCGGGACGCCGGCCTTCTTCAATGCGTCAAGGGTGTGAGGGATGCCGGGAGGGGGATCAGATAGGACGACGAAGAGGTTCGAAAAATCGAGCTTGCCGACGACTCTCGCTACCAGCGGCATGATGAGGTCATTCACCACAGAATCCACGATTTTTCCGAAGGCGCCGCCGATGATCACGGCAACCGCCAAGTCCACCACGTTGCCGCGCATTGCAAACGACTTGAATTCCTGGATCATGCCCATGATCTAGCGTCCCGTTCCGTTGTTAACTGATCTATGTTTGCGTAGGATGTTGGTATCAACGGAACGGGAGATACCAGCATGCCAATGGGCCGACCAAAGGTGGAACTGGTATAAATCTACCTGATCGTCAGGGAAGTGTTCCGTCGCGCCGCTGACGCGCTTGACGCTACCGATCCGGTCGGCGCCGCCACGCTGCGCCGCGCGTCGACCCACTGGCTTCGCCACAGCGCGGCCTTTCATCAGGCCGATGCGGGCACCATCTGCGCTTCATCCAGAAGAACCTACGGCACGCGTCGATCGAGACGACCGGCACTATCTACACGCAGAGGATGATCGCCGCCATGCGCAGACGACTCACGTACCGCCCGCGCCGGAAACCGCGGTACCATCCGGCAAACAGCCCCTGTAAAATGCCTGTCGCGTTGTCAACCCGAATCCCTCAGGCAATGTCCGTCTTATACGATCGCAAGCAAATCACGGATTGGTTAGGTTCCCACACGGTGGCCAAAGCACGCGAGTATGTGCACGCCGTCTCGGAGCTGCGCTGGCTCGGCGCCGACACACTGGGCGGCTGGGTGCAAGGCACACGGACCCGTCCGTATGATGTGCGCGCGTATTTTCACGATGTCGACGACGACATGTGGGTTGAAGGCGAATGTACGTGTCCGGTCAGCGTCGACTGCAAGCACGTGGCCGCGCTGCTTATCCCGGGTCTTGGACACATGCCAACACAACCGGTGTCAAGTGTTCGCTCTGAACTGGTTACCTGGCTGGAAGGCTTTCGTACAAAATACGCTCCGTCTCCCGGCAGTAAAAAGACGACCACCGCCAACACAGCGCTTGCGCTTGTTTATGTGATCACGTCCGGCTCTTACCGCAGTTCACACCTCAATCGTTTTTCGATGCCGGTCGCCGCCCCTTGCGCGTCCGGACGAGTGAGGGTTATGGTCTCGGCCGCCAAGGAGGGCGCCCCCCTACTAAAGGGGTAAGGCAAGGGTTCCTGCCGTCCGTAGAATCGAAACTTCCTACACACCCGATTCCGTCAATTGAGGAACCATCATGGGCTGGTGGAACAGATTCGCGCTCTGGCTTTGGCGGGACCGATATGACCACGACCCGGCCACCGGAGCAGAGGGTGAGCAGCACAACATTTCCCTCTGGAACCGTTTGCGCCCCGCTCGCGGGCGCCTGTTGAGCGTATTGCTGGACCGCCCGCTTTGGCCAGCCTTCGTTGGTGGCATCGGCGCGGTCAGCGCGATGTATTATATGGACATCGCCAAAACCGACCAGCAGGTGCACCGACACTCTGGGGAACTGCGTCTGCGTTGCGTTCACGAACCCGACCATGCACTCAGATGCCACCCAATCCCCGGTGAACGTTCACGGTGACTTCGCAGATCAAGCGTATGGTAGTGGCCTGCTTGTCCCCCGCGGCTGGCTGCCCCTTTACCGCCGGGCGACATGTTGCGCCGCCGCTCCACGGCCGCTCATGGCCGACAAAAGCCCTTCGCGGCCCGAACCGGTCACCGACCGCGACGGCACGGGGTTCGGTCATGCTCGCGGTGTACGATACTGGGAGTTCAATGTTGGTCCATGAGGGGAAACAATGGGGTTTTCTTACCAAAAGTTTCTCATCGCTCGCGAAGATACCCTGTGGCAGTTGCCAGCCGCCAAGTTCCAGCGGATGCTGCGAGATCCGCAAAATCATTGCTTAATCGCGTTTGCTGGGCAACGCGTGCGCACGGCCGATGTGGTGGTTGAACTCGTGGCGCGAGAACCGGTGCGCGTCGTTCGAACAACGTTTTCCATCCTCACGTTCGATACCGAAGGCCACCTCGACCCGGAGGCATTCGAAAAGCAGCAATTCGCCCTCGCGGAGTCGGTCGTTGCCCCGGTCCTCCCCGCATCCGCTGATGACCGCCACCAACCCGTCGTCGACGCATCCGCTCGATTCATCGCGCAAGGGGGCCAATGGATTCCGTCGCGGGATCTGGCGCGCGTAATCGATGAGGCCGCGTTAGGCCAACGACAGTGCGCCCGCCTGAGGTAGTCGCGCATGAGTGGCTCTTTGATGCGTGCGCGTGCCGACGGTGGTGCAGCGCCAGCGGAAACCGGTGGGGGCCGCGGAAGTCGAGGCCGATGGGGAAGTCCGAGTGCTTCATGATGGGTCGGCCAACGATGATGAGCACCGATTGTCGTGGAACGGGCGCAGCGGAATGCTGGGCTTGTGACTGCCCCACCGGGTGCGCATGGCGCCGGTCGTCCTCGGCGTGCAGATAGAGGCCCGTCGTCTCGATCGAGGCGTGCCGCAGGTTTTTCTGGATGAAGCGGATGTCGGTGCCGGCGTCGGCCTGATGTGAGGCGGCCGAATGGCGCTGCCAGTGCGTGGAGGCGCGACGCAGCGTGGCCGCGCCAGCCGGATCGGTGGGCGCGAGCGTGTCGGCCGCCCGCCCGAACACTGCCTTCGCGATCAGATAGACGGCTGTCGGCGTCAGGTGCCGCTTCACGTCCCCGGCCACGCTCAGGATGGCCGGGCTTTGGTCGCTCGGCGACGGCAGCGGCGGCAGGCCGTGGAAGGTGCGGTACCGGCCAAATTCGACCATCAAGGCATCACTCACCGGCACCTCGCCCTCGGCGCCGCCTTTGCCGACGACATGCAGCCACCAGCGGCCGCGTCGATGGAAAAAGTCTGCCGCCTTCGCGTGGGCGGCCTCGGTCGCGCGCAGCGCCGTGTGGTAGAGGAAGTGCATCACCCAACGGCTGCGCTCGTAGTGCTGGCGCTCTCGCGCCGTGGCCTGCGGCCAGGCCTCGACCGACTCGAGCACAACCTGCCAGAGCGCCGCGTCGAGATAGCGCTCGAAGCGCCGGGCGCGCGAAGCATTTGCCGCGCGCCCTCGCCGCAGCGCGAGCGGATTCAGGACGGAATGGTGCCCGGCAGCAGGATGGAGCGGTCGACCGTGCGGATGTCCCGGTGCCCGCAGAAGGCCATCGTGATGTCCAGCTCCTTTTGGATGATCTCCAGCGTTTTCGTGACCCCGGCCTCGCCCATCGCGCCCAGCCCGTAGAGAAAGGCGCGGCCGATCATGGTGCCCTTGGCGCCGAGCGCGATGGCCTTGAGCACGTCCTGTCCCGAGCGGATGCCGCTGTCGAGCCAGACCTCGATCTGCGAGCCGACGGCCTCGACGATGGGCGGCAGCGCCTCGATGGTCGACGGCGCGCCGTCGAGCTGGCGGCCGCCGTGGTTGCTGACGATCAGCGCATCGGCGCCGCTGGCGGCCGCCAGGCGCGCATCTTCCGAGTCCATGATGCCCTTGAGGATCAGCTTGCCGCCCCACAGCTTTTTGATCCACTCCACGTCGGCCCAACTCAGCGCCGGGTCGAACTGCTCGGCCGTCCACGAACTCAGCGACGACAGGTCGCCCACGCCCTTGGCATGGCCCACGATGTTGCCGAAAGTGCGGCGCTTCGTGCCCAGCATCCCCAGGCACCAGCGCGGCTTGGTCGCCAGGTTGATCAGGTTGGCGATGGTGGCCTTGGGTGGCGCCGACAGGCCGTTCTTCAGATCCTTGTGGCGCTGGCCCAGCACCTGCAGGTCGAGCGTGAGGATTAGCGCCGAGCACTTCGCAGCCTTGGCGCGTTCGATCAGGCGTTCGACGAAATCCTTGTCGCGCATGACGTACAGCTGGAACCAGAAGGGCGCCTGGGTGTGCGCCGCGACGTCCTCGATCGAGCAGATGCTCATGGTCGAGAGCGAGAACGGAATGCCGAATTTCTCGGCCGCGCGTGCCGCCAGTATCTCGCCGTCGGCATGCTGCATGCCGGTGAAGCCGGTCGGCGCGATGGCCACCGGCATGGCGACGTCCTGCCCGATCATGGTGGTGCGCGTCGTGCGGCCCTCCATGTTCACGGCCACGCGCTGGCGCAGCTTGATTTTCTGGAAGTCGCTCTCGTTGGCGCGGTAGGTGCTTTCGGTCCACGAGCCCGAATCGGCGTAGTCGTAGAACATGCGCGGCACGCGACGCTCGGCCAGAACCCGCAGGTCTTCGATGGTAGTGATGACGGTCATTGGAAAATCTCGTTCAGGTTTGTTGCTTCGAACGCCGCACTCAGCGCACCACCATCAGGGTGAAGGGCCAAACGTAGGCTTGCATCGTGACGAAGAGGCCGACCAGGCAGGCGAGCGCAATGGAGTGGAAGAATACGTAGCGCAGGATATCGCCTTCGTGGTTGACCCAACGCGTGGCGGTGGAAGCCACCACGATCGACTGCGCGTCGATCATCTTGCCCATCACGCCACCCGAGCTGTTGGCTGCACCCATCAGGTTTGCGCCCAGACCCAGGTGGCCGGCCGCCACTTTCTGCATGCCGCCGAACAGCACGTTCGACGCGGTGTCCGAACCCGTCATCGCGACGCCGAGCCAGCCCATCAGCGTGCCGAAGAAGGGATACAGCACGCCGGTGTTGGCGAAAGCCAGCCCGAGCGTCGTGTCGGTCCCCGAATAACGCGTCAGCGTGCCCAGCGCCAGCATCAGCACGATGGTGAACAATGAGTAGCGCCCCAGCCACAGCGTGCGGAAAAAGGTGCGCACGATTTCTACTGGGTTGTACTTCATGACCAGCGCGCTCACGACCGCCGACAGCAGGATCCCCGTGCCGGTGGCCGAGAGCAGGCTCAGCACGTAGACGGCGCCTTCCTTGCTGGGCGCGCGCACCACCGGCGGCATTTTCTCGACCAGGTTGTGCAGCCCGGTCATCGGGAATTTCGGCGCATAGAGGTGGTCGAGCCAGGTCTTGACCGAGGGCAGCCCCCAGACGAACACGAACACCGTGAGGATCACCCAGGGCGTCCAGGCGCGCACCAGTTCGGCACGGCTGTGGCGCACGATCGGGCCGGTCGGCTTGGCTTCGTCGGCGCTCACGTCGCGGCCCTTGAGCGACGGCGAGGTCCAGATCTTCCTGGGCTGCCAGACGCGCAGGAACAGCACCAGCGAGACCATCGAGACCAACGCCGCGATGATGTCCACCAGTTCGGGGCCGATAAAGTTCGAGACCAGGTACTGCGGGATCGCGAACGACAGGCCGGTCACCAGAATGGCAGGCCAGATTTCCATCATGGCCTTGCGCCCGGCAAAGGCCCAGATCAGCCAGAACGGCACCATCAGCGAAAACAGCGGCAGCTGGCGGCCGATCATGGCGGTGACCTCCATCAGGTCGTAGCCGTGCACCTTGGCGAGCGTGATGACCGGCGTTCCCAGGGCACCGAAGGCCACCGGTGCGGTGTTGGCGATCAGCGACAGGCCCGAGGCGGCCAGCGGCGAGAAGCCCAGCCCGATCAGGATGCCCGCGGTCACCGCCACCGGCGTGCCGAAGCCGGCGGCCCCCTCGAAGAAGGCGCCGAAGCAAAATGCGATCAGCAGCAGTTGCAGCCGCCGGTCCTCGGTGATGCCCGAGAGCGAGTCCTGCAGGATCTTGAAGCTGCCGTTCTGCTCGGCGAGTTGCTGCAGGAAAATGATGTTGAGCACGATCCAGCCGATCGGCAGCAGCCCGGTGAAGCCTCCGTAGAGCGCCGCGCGGCCGGCCATGCCGGCCGGCATGCCATAGGCGAACACGGCCACCAGTGCGGCGGCGAGCAGGCCCAGACCGGCCGCAATGTGGGCCTTGATGTGGAAAACCCCCAGGCACGCCAGCATCACCACGATGGGAATGGCCGCCAGCGCGGTGGAAATGAACATGTTGCCAAAGGGGTTGTAGACCTGCTGCCACACCATCGTAGTCTCCTCGACAGTTCATCCGTCGTTGAGGCAACAATATAGCCAGCGGCGAGCGGCTTGGGATGAATCGTTGGTTGCCGCGGCGTGAATGATTTTCAAACGGGCGGGGCGGAGCTCATCCGAGCGCGTGCTTCAGCCACTCGACAAAGGCCGCGCATTCCCAGCGGTCGAGCGTGCCCGGCTTCCAGCACAGAAAGTAGTGGTGCGGCGAGGGCACGCTGCGCGGCGAGAGGCGAACCAGCCGACCGCTGTCCAGCCAGGCGGCGCCCAGCCGCAGACGCATCAGGGCGACGCCGAAGCCGGCGACCGCCGCATCGAGTACGAGGCCGATGTCGTTGAACTGCGCCCCCCCGCTCGGTTCGTCCAGCGTGATGCCGTTTGCGCTGAACCAGGTACGCCAGGGCTCGAGTGGGCAGCGGATCAAGCGGGCGCGCGAGACCGCGTCGAGCGTGGCGAATTCGTCGAGCGGCCCGGCTTCGTTCAAGTATTCGGGGCTGCACACGGGAGTCACCTCGTCGGACGAGAGGTGCAACGATTCGCGATCCGCATAGGGGCCGGTGCCGAAGCGCAGTTCGATGTCAGCCTCCTCGGCCGTCACGTTGAGCATCGGGATCGTGACCTGGAGCACCAGGTCGATCTCCGGATAGGCGTGGCGAAACAGCGCCAGCTTGGGTAAAAGCACCTGGCGAGAAAAGGTCGGCGTGACCGCGACACGCAGCCGTGTGGTGCCGGCTGCACTGCCGCGGCTGGGAATCTGCTGCAGCACGGCCAGCGCCTCGCGCACACGGTTCAGGTAGGCCGCACCCTCGGTGCTCAGGCTGAAGTCGCCGCGCGCGAAAAGCTTGATGCCCAGCTGAGATTCGAGCTGCCGGATGCGATGGCTGACGGCGCTGGGCGTGACACTGAGTTCCTCGCCGGCGAGCGTGACGCTGCGCAACCGGGCCAGCGTCTCGAACGCCAGCAGTCCTTGTATCGAGGGGATGCGCGAGGTAGCCATAGTGAATGGGATCATACCGCGCGAGAACCTCGGCTGGCGTGGATCAATGTCGCAGTTCCGCTCGTTAGCGGGATCGTCCGAAACTATAGTTCAGTGCACATGCGATTTTCAACTGAACGATCTTCGGCAAGTACTATCCGCTAACAGAGCTTTGCCCGGCCTAACGCATGCGGTTATACACATCTTTGACCGATC
>NZ_JFJV02000178.1:0-36371 GCF_000611145.1 Cupriavidus sp. SK-3
GCGCATAAAACCTTTCGGCCGGTAATAGATCGAGGTCGTGGCCACCGGGTCGTGACGAAGGTAGTCGCGCACACTGATCAATTCCGCTCTGCGGGCCGGGATCAGGCGATCCAAGCCCGCTGATGGAGGAGGGACGAGATCTTGATTCTCTTGTCCGTCGGCGCGCAGATGCAGCGCTATCTTCCCTTGCTGCTGAGGTCGAACGCCTGCCTCGCCTGTTCAATGGCCGGGAGATGCGCGATGGCCCATAGGCCAAGCGTTTCCACAGGGGTCCTTAGCGAATGCCCGAGGGAGGTCAGCGCGTAGTCAACGCGCGGCGGAATCGTGGCATATACGGTCCGCGTAACCAGTCCGTCTCGTTCCAATCCCCGCAAAGTCAGCGTCAGCATTCGCTGCGAGATGCCGCCGATCTTCCGCTTCAGTTCATTGAACCGCATGGGTCCGTCAGCAAGGAGCATGACAATGAGGACGCTCCACTTATCGCCAATGCGCGCGAGGACTGTTCCCGCTCCCCGGCAGTCTCCGGGCAGATCCAACCCGTTACGTCTGTCAAACATGCTGGGCACATGACCCTTGTGCTCGGCAGTCGTGCCAGTCGCATAGTCAGACTCCCGTTGAATGGTCCCAGGTAACATCAGTGTGCCTCCTTGTGGCGGACGCGAAGGTTGGGTATGTTGGTCGCGTGCCATCACGCAATCGCGCCCATGCTTGTCCAGACTGTTCGACTCCGCTATGGGCAGCGCATACCATTGGAGATCCCAGAATGAACACGAAACTTCTTCACATTGATTCCAGTATCCTGGGAGGCAATTCCGTCAGCCGTACGCTCTCGGCCGGCATAGTCAACAAGTTCAAGGCCGCGCATCCGGAAGTCGATGTCATATACCGTGACCTCGCCAGTTCACCCATTCCTCACTTGTCCGGCGCCTACTTCGCCGCATCCCGTGATCCCGAGGCGTCGAATGACGCAGCGCTAATGCGGGATATTGAGTTGGGACGCGCCATCCTGGAAGAATTCCTGGCGGCCGACGTGGTGGTCATTGGTGTCGCATTTTACAATTTCAGTATCGCCAGCCAACTGAAGGCTTGGATCGACCGCATCGCCGTCGCGGGAAAGACCTTTCGCTATACGGACAGAGGTCCGGAAGGGCTCGTGACCGGCAAGCGTATCATCCTGGCCATTGCACGCGGCGGGCACTATGGCCCCGGTTCGCGCAACGCGGCACTGGAGCACGCGGAAGCCTATCTCCGGAGCGTATTCTCGTTCGTGGGCGTGTCCCAGCTTGAAGTGGTCGCCGCCAACGGTGTGTCTGCAGGTGCCGAACAACGGCAAGTCGCTATCGAGCAGGCACAGCAACAGATTGACGATCTGCTTCCGACCTAAGCGGAGCCGAGCTGTCAGGCCTGAGGAAACGGCGAGACACGATGACAGCTCTTCAGAGACCTTTCAAGTGAGACACGTGTCGCACTTGAAAGGTCTCTTAGCCATTGTCGTCAAAACAGCTTGATCACACGGATCTGGCTAAAGCTGCCGACCTTTGCGTTGCGCGAAGTGGTTGTCGCCATGTATTGCAACGTCAGCGCAGCGTCAATGCCAGGCACCATCGCGGTATAGAACGCACCGGCATTGAGCGATCGGTATCGGCTCGAGCCCCAGGGATTATTCGAGTCATCCTGATACTGTTGAACGAAGACAGTGTGCAGTCCAAATACGCCAATCCCGGTCTTGTATGCCGCCGCGCCTTCTAATCCGATCCAGTTTCCGCTGCGCAGGTCATTGTCCCGATTCTTCGTATTCAGGCCCAAGGTCACCTTTGCCGCGAGGGCGATGTCCGGCGTTGGCAGGTAGGCCACTTGCACAGACGGCCGCAGCGTATAGAAATTACCAGTGCCTATGTCGGGTGCAGGCGATGCATCGTAGCGTCCTGTCGGAATGACGAGGGATGCGCCCAGCAATACGCGCAGCTGTTCGGTCGTATAGAGCCAGCCGCCTTGCAACTCCAGGTCGCCGATGCCCGATACGTCGCCACTGGAACTGGCTGCTTCGCCGGCAAGGTTTGACTGATATGTTGCTCCGAACTGGCTTGCGATAGCCTGCTGTGCGGCCGCGGGGACCGCGGGGTTCGCCTGCACGGCCGGCGTTGCGGCAGTAGCCCTGACCGATTGGGATTTGACGCCATACGGCAGAACGCCGCCGAACGCGAAGCGACCGCCGCCATAGTCCGCGTTGGTAATGTAGCCAACGCCGAGATTGAACAGCTTGAAAGTGCCTGAGGCAGGGATCTGGGCGGTATTGGCGCCATACGTGGGATACGCCGTCACGGGGGCAGGGGACGGAAGTGGAATGGCGCCACCGGGGATCGGCTTTGTCAGTGTGTTGCCGTCGTTGCCGGTCACCTTCCTGATGTCGATATAAGTCGCAGCGACACCAACTGCAAGCCCGGCGGCATCCGGGGGGGTGAACATCTCCCCTCCGATGCTGCCTGCTATGTTGTACCGCACCTGAAAGTCTTCCGCGGCATGCGCGGTCATGCTTGCAAGGCAAGTTATCGCCAAGATGGAAAGACAATAAACAGAAGTCTGCAACACAAGGGTCTCCTCCGTGTTGTTGAGGTGGTGTAAAAGAAGCCCCGCCCCCCAGAGCCACGAACTGGCACCGGGAAGGTTCTTATTCTGTCTGCGGGGCGACTGGTGCCTTCAGGCGGCCTTGGGGAGGCGCATGTCGAGGCGTACCTGTGGCGGATCGATTAAATCAAGGGCGCGCTGGAGGATGTGCTCTGCCTGAGAGGCCGGGCCTTCGGCGAGCACGCACCGGTCCGGGCGGACCACCACCATCCAGTCGAGCGGGGCCAGGCGGGGCAGCACGACCTCATCCAGCGCTTCGAGACGCCGGCCTTTGGGAGCGAGATGCTGCGCCTGGGCACGTTGGCACCATTGCCACACCTTGCCGCCGGCGATGGACCAGCGCGCCATGAGCTCAGGCGACAGCCGCGTCGCGGGGTCGAAACCGAATCCGATGACTGCGCATTCAAGCCCCAGGCAATCGTCGCTAAGTGTCGGGATTCTGCTCTCCGCCGGTCGGACCCAGCCCTGTGGAAAGCTCGAACCTGCACGCAGCTTTTCGGTGCCGCGCACCCGCACAAACAGGCCTTTGTCGAACGTGTTTGCGGGCTTCAATTTCAAGTCTTCGAACAGGGCACGGCCACGTGGCAATAGCCGCATCGCGCTCATGCATCCGTGAATGGCGAGTGCTGCCGCTCTGTTGCGTGGCATGACAAGTGCTCCAAGGAAGCGCGCCAGGTTGATGATCTTCCTTGCGTGAGGCCGGCGTTCCTGGTCATAGCTGTCGAGAATCTGGTCGCCCGCCTGGCCGCGTAGCACCCATGCCAGCTTCCACGCAAGGTTTGCGACGTCTCGCAGGCCGGCGACCAATCCTTGCCCGGCAAAAGGGGGGGTAATGTGAGCGGCATCACCAGCCAGGAAACATCGACCCTTCGAGAACGATTTGGCTTCGCGTGCGTGAAATCGATACACCGCGGTGCGTTCGATCTGGATCTTTTCAACATCGCACCACGGCGCGAGCAGTTTGCGCACCGACTCTGGCCGCTCCATTTCCTCGGCGCGTTCTCCCGGTTTCAGCATGAATTCCCAGCGCTGCCGGCCCCCTGGCGCGACCATATGCGGCGTCGGTCGTGCCGGGTCGCAGAGAAACTCGCAATGGTCAATGGGGTTCGGCACGCCAAGCGCGTCGACGATCAACCAGTCCTGCTGAAATGTGCGGCCTTCGAAATCAAGCCCCAGCGTACGCCGGACCAGCGAGTTCGCCCCATCTGTACCCACCAGATATTTTGCCCGGACCTGAAAGTCAGCGGAGCCGGTGGACCTCAATACGGCGTGAACATGGTGGCCATCATCGACGAAGGACTGGAGTTCGGTACCGAGGCGGACTTCCACGGTGCGGTATGCCGACAGCTTCTTGCGCAGCACAGCTTCCAGCTCCGGCTGGTAGAACGTGACGAGCATCGGATGGCCGTCGACAATACTCGCGCTGTTGATGCGCGCAAAGCGGCCGAACAGCGGCGAGCGGTATTGCACCTTCGGAATCGCCACCGTGGCGAATTCTCCTTCCGCTACGCCCACGAGCTGCAGGATGCGCAGTGCTTCGTTGTCCAGCGCGATCGCACGCGGCTTGGCAAAAATTTCCGTGGCACGGTCGATGGCCAGGACGCGAATCCCGTAGCGGCCAAGGAGGTTGGCCAGCGCTGCCCCCACCGGCCCCAGTCCAACAAGCAGGACATCCGTATCGAGTATGTTCCCCTGCGGTGTCTTTGCAGTGTTCGTCATCATTGCTCCTGCCATGCGGGAATCACGGGATAGCGGGCTACCAGTGCCATTGCCACCTGACGTGACACAACCGGCCCGGAAATATCGGCCACGGTGCCGCGCTCGGGACAGAGCCGGGCCTTGACGTGGGTGTCGGACATGCCGTGCTCGGCAAGTGCCGCCTGGATGACGTGCTCGATGGCGCGCAGTCGCAGGTCCGGCTTCGAGACCTTGCCGACGGCGGTAAGGGGCAGTGCTGGCATGATTTCGATGCGCACAGGCACCGCCGCGCGTTCAGGAATCCTCTCGCGCGCGTATTCCATCAACGCTTCAGTGCAAGCCTTTGCGCCTGGCCTGAGTACCGCGAAGGCCACCGGCAATTCGCCCGCATGGGTGTCCGGCTGCCCGACCGCAGCGACCATGGCGACTTCGGGGTGTGCGGCGATCGTATCCTCGATCATCGACGGATCGATGTTGTGGCCGCCACGGATAATCAGGTCTTTCGCGCGTCCGCACAGCGTTAGAGATCCATCCGCGTCAAGGCGGCCCAGGTCGCCCGTGTTGAACCATCCGCCCTCGATCCAGATGCCGCGGTTGTCGGCTTCCCTTAGGTAGCCGGGAAACACATTGGGGCCGCGTATGCCGATCACGCCGGTCGTGCCGGCTTCGGCAAGTTCGGCGGGCCTGGCTTCTGCGCCTAGCTTGAACAGCTTCAATTCCTGATACGGAATGCGGATGCCAACCGTACCGGCCTTGGGCGCGGCTTGTGGCGGGTTGACGGTCGACACGCAACTACCTTCCGTCAGGCCATATCCCTCGTGGATGCGAATGCCGGTGAGCTTTTCAAACTCGTGTGCGACCTGACTGGGTAGGGGTGCGGCACCACAGAGAACGTGGCGCAAGGTCGGGATCCCGTCCGCAGGCAAGGGCCTGGAAAGCAGCGCCGCCAGGATGGTTGGTACGGCGGAAAACGTGGTGGCCCCAAATCGGTTGGCAATCTCCCAGAAGGCGTCCAGCAGGCCGGGTGTCCGATACCCGCCTGCTGTCAGTAAGACGATTTCCGAACCGCTGTGAAGCGCGCCGAGTCCGGTCACCATGGCGCCATTGACGTGGAAAAGGGGTAACCCCGCCAGCATCACGTTGCGCCGGTCGTCGATCCGTTGGAGGACCCATGCCATCACGGCCTCGTTCAGGTGACTGTGCACAGCCACCTTGGGATACCCGGTGGTGCCACCCGTATGAAAATAGGCGCACGGCTCGGTGGGCGCGAATCGCCGCCCGCTGATCAGTCGGGTACTGTCGGATTCGGTTAGCGCGTCATGGAAGTCAAGCACCTGCACGCCAAGACGGCTCGGCATCTTGCCGCGCGGGATGTGATTGCCGGAACCGGTACGCCGCCCCATCGCGGCCGTCGGGTCGACCTGCAGGATCGTCTCGACTCGAGGCAGCCTGTCCGCGACTTCCACGGCTTTTTCCCAGATACTCCCTTCCGTGGTGGGCCCCAGGGCGATGACAACCTTGGCTCCCGTCTCTTCGCAGATCCGGGCAATGTAGCTGGATTCCAGCATCGAGTTGATCGGGCTGGCAATGCCGGCAGCCTCGGCGCCCCATAGTGCCAGGTGGCTCTCGATCAGGTTCGGTAGCAGGATTGCGACTGGCACGCCCGGCGTGACACCCAGGCGGTGCAGTGTATTAGCAGCTCGATGGATACCTTCCAGCAATTCGGCATAGCGGACGTCGCGCGTCGGAGCGGAGGGGCTGCCATTCAGTAGAAGCCGCAGGGCCACGCGTTCCGGCCAGCGCTCGCAAGCGGTCCGTAGTACCTCGTAAGTGCTTGTGGCGCGGATCACGTCCTGCCAGGGCGTCCGTTCGATCTGTTCCACGTCCTCCAGTCGCCTGACGACCTCTGGCATGGCGTTGATTGCAAGGCTGCTCATAAGACTTCACTCTCATTCCAAATACTGCGATGGGATGCCACATGTTTCGTCGCCAACTGGCGTAGTCGTCATGCCGAGGCGATGACGGTGGTCTGCTCACCCAGGTCGATGGTGCCGTCATCCGTGCGAATCGAGGCCCGGATGCTATCGCCGGGCCGAAGGTAGGCGGGATTGGTCATGCCGCGGCGCACAAACATGCGCCATTTGCCGGCGTCGCTGAGAAAATGTTTCGCCATGAACATGGCGAGCTTGCCCGGCGCGCGGGCCGCGCAACCGGCAGGCGTACCGGTGGCGATCAGGTCGCCTGTGTGAACGTCTTGCATGGATGCCAGCTCCGTCAAGGTTGAAGCCGGCGCGTGGATCATATCGGCGCAGTAGGCGTCCTGCCGGGGCTGTCCGTTGACATCCAGGCGCATCCGCAATTCCGGCCAACGTTGCCACTCTTCCGGTGTCAGCAATACGAGCCCAGGGCCAACGGGCCCGAAGCCGCGATAGCTCTTGCCCTTGTAAAACTGACCCTGCGGCAATTGCACGTCACGCGCCGACAGGTCATTGACGATGGTCACGCCGGCAAGCCAATCACCGAGAGCGTCAGGGCTGACCTTCACGCCAGGTTGCAAATCCCGCCGCAGCACCAGCCCGAGCTCGAGCTCGTAGTCGAGCAGCTTGACGTGGGCTGGGGAGGCAACTGGAGCATCCGCTGCCGTGATGCATGAGGATGCCTTCGTGAAGATTGTGTTGAAGGGAAAATTCTCGACGCGCAGGCCGGATTCCAGGACGTGGCTGCGGTAGTTGATGCCTTGGCAGAGGAATTGCTGGTTCTGCGTGACGGGTGCGAGAAGCTGGACGGCCTCGCGCGGAATCGTTGCCTGCGCCGCCGGCACTTGCCAGATGCTTTGCCAGTGTTTGGCAAGCAACTCGCCTGTGGTCGCGGCGTTGGCCTGCAACGGCGCGATGCGTGCGCCAAAGAGAATGCCCCATTGCGGGCCATCCGTATGGATGTAGCGAATTACGGTACGAGACATGATACTTCCTAGGGAATTGCTTAGTTCTAAAGCCAGGGTCTGGCGGGTGCGCCCAGCGCAGTTTCGATCAGCTTGAGCCGCGCCGGTGCAATCGCCTTGCGCTGTACCAGCCTCAGCACCTTCAGCACATTGCGCAAAGTCTTTCTTGGCTTCATCGAGGCCGGTGCGTCGGCACCCCAGGCCCAGATACCACCGAAATCAAGCGGCGAGTAAGCGGTTTCGAAATCCGCGGTGAACAGATCCCCATCGGTGTAGTGCTCCAGTTCGAAACCGTCCGGATCGCGCCAGTAGTCGAACAACTGGCTTCCCAGCAAATGCCGCCCGATGCCCCACATGTGCGAATGACCTTGCGCACGCAGCACCTGTTGACCTTGTCCGAGCGCATCGAGATCGATGACTTCGTACGCGCTGTGCTCGTATTTCTCTTCGATGCCACCCACCAGTACGAGGGTATGGTGGTCGGCTGGCGCCTGGCCAAGGTCGAGCCGGCAGAAGGCCAGGTTGGGACTGCCATCCGCGAGGTACTGCACATCGGTCGGAATGACACCGAGTACGGTCATGTACCACGCCGCCATGGTGGCAAAGTCCACGGTTTGAAATACAACATGACCCAGCCGGACAATACTGGCCGGCTCTATCGGGGTGCGAACAGTGCGGTTGACTCGCGGCGCATGTTGCGCCGTGTTGGTCAATGTCATGGGCGGGCGCATGGGCAGAGCTTCGACATGCTGCTGGCCTTGCACGAGCCAGACGCTGCGCCCGGAAGGATCGAATAGCTCGACACCGCGCCCGCCTCCGGGAATCTGCTGTTTGGACAACCACGTCGCGCCAAAGCGATCGATGTACCGATTCAAGTCGGTATCGTCCGACATACGAAAGGCGGGCCCGACGAAGCGGCTCACCGCCGAACGTTCAGCCACGGCAATGCAAGGGGCTGTCCCGATGCCACGGGCCGTGATCCGGTCGGCCGAGACGCTGACCGGATGCATGCCGAAATCGCGCCAGAAGCGTTCGGTCGCCGCCAGGTCTCTTTTTTCCCAGCGAAGGAATGCCAGTTCCACGGCTCTACCGAACGGCTTTGGGCGAGTGAGCCGTTGCACGCCAGGTGGCAGCCGGCTCTCCGGGTAAGACTCCGGCTGGCGGAGCTTTACAGTCGATTTGGGCATGAGGTCTCCAACCGCTGAGCGGTCCGTTTGTGATTGTTTTGGATCGGCGCCATGCATGCAGGTGCTGCCAAGGAGGCGCCACGGCGCTTGCGACGTCGGAATGCGGGGTCAAGCGACGTCGTTCATGGATGTGATAATAGTATATTTGTCAGGATGACGGATATCTCGTTAACACCTAGATGGTGCGACAAGGTGGGTTGGTCGCAGGGCCCCGCCGTGCGCAATGTGCGGGGCGTTTCACGTCTAGCGGCCAAGGGATCGCACGTCGGCCGCAATCTGAGCCGCGGTTGCAGCGAGGATCTCCCGATACGCATTCACCACGCCCTCCACCTGCCCGGGCGCGGGCACCTCTGTTTCGGTGCGGCCGCTCAGAACCTTGCCGTCCGGCAATCGCCGCACGGTCCAGGCGATGGTCGCCGCTGCCCACTTGCCCACATTGGCGTCGAGGTTTACCACCTCGGTCGTTACCCGGAAGGCCGGCTGCGTCGCCGACAGGCCGTGCTGGTAGACATCCACCGCGTCAAGAGTCGATTGCAGTTGCTGCGACAGCGCATCGCGTAGCTCGTCGGGTAATGGGGACGTCCAGCGCGATGTGTCGAACAGCTTCACACCCCCGCCGGTGCCGTCATGCACCACCAGCTGAATGCGGTTCAGCCGCTCGGGCACGCGCACCGGCGCGACCTCGATCCATAGCGGTTCGCCGCTACGGCTGGCTCGCCCTGTCACGGCCGGCGCGGCGTTGGAGCGACTGGCAGCCAGCGTGTAGTAGCGCGCCTCTGGCGACGTGCAGCCGTTCATCATGGTCGTGGCCGCGGCGGCCAGTGTAAAAAGCATCGTCAGACGTTTCATCATTTCTCGTCCCTCTTGCCTTGCAGGAGCGCTTCGGGATGCCGCTCCAGATAATCGGTCAGCGTGCGCAGCGAGACCGCCGTTTGCGTGAGTTCCTGCATCATCCGACGCGTATCCTGTTGCAGCGATGCGTCGGGCGCCAGCGCGCCATTGGCCGTGGCGAGCGTGCGGCGCACATCCTTCAGCGCGGCGAGCACTTCTGGTGCCACATCGCCATTGACCTGTGCCACCAGCTTGTCCGCGTTGACGAGCATTTTGTTCATAGACACCATCGCCGTGCGCGCGTCCTGCCCGATCTGGTCGAACGGCACCTTGCCGATCTTGGTCACAATGTCGCCAAGCTTGGCTTGCAGCTCGTCGAAGGTGCCCGGTGTGGTGGGGAACTCAGGCAGCGACCCGTTCAGGTCCAGATCAGCCGGCAGCGGCGCCTTCGGAAAGAAATCGAGTGCCACATATAGCTGGCCGGTCAGCAGGTTGCCGGTGCGCAACTGCGCACGCATGCCGCGCTGTACCATGCTATGCACGATGGCGAGCTTGCGCGTGTCGTCAGCCACGTCTTTCTCGCGCAGACCCATGCGAGACGGATAGAGTTCCACCACCACGGGCATGCGGAAGGCCTTCTTGTCACGCTGGTATTCAATACCGATCGAGCGCACTTGCCCAACGGTTACACCGCGGAAATCGACTGGCGCACCTGGAGACAGGCCGCGCACGGACTGATCGAAGTTGAGCACTGCCAGCGCGGGGGCGAGTTCCTCCGGCTCCTTCATGGCTTCCGATTGGTCCGCCGCAAGCAGGAACTCGGTGTTCTCAGCGGCCGTGGCGTGCGCAGTCGAGTGTTCCGGCGCCTGGAAGGCCAGGCCGCCAAGCATCACGGTGACCAGCGACTGCGTGGACAACTTCAGCCCGTTCGCGTCGAGCTTGAGGTCGACGCCGCTGGCATGCCAGAAACGCGTATCGGCGGAGACGAGCTTGTCATAGGGCTTGTTGACGAAGACCCGCAGCGTGATGTCGTGGCCGTTCGGCTCGAGTTGATACGCTACGACATGGCCGACCTGCACGCGACGATAGTAGACCGGTGAGCCGATGTCGAGCGAGCCCAGGTCTTGCGCACGCAGCACGAACTGCCTGCCTGAGGCGTCGGCAGTGACAGTCGGCGGGACTTCGAGCCCGGTGAAGCTGCGCGTCGTCTCGCCTGACTTGCCGGCATCCACGCCGATATATGCGCCCGATAGCAGCGTCTCGAGCCCCGACACGCCGCTGGTTGCAAAGCGAGGCCGTACCACCCAGAAGCGTGTGTCGGCCACGGCGAAAGTCTCCGCATCCTTGGTCAACGCGATCGTCGCGATCACATGCGAACGGTCCGCTGCCAGCCGTGCCGTCTTGACCAATCCGATATCGACGTCCTTGTAGCGGACGGGGGTCTTGCCCGGCGTCAGGCCTTCGGCGGTCCGGAATGTGACGGTGATCTCGGGCCCGCGCGACGCAAGCGTATTGATCAGCAGCGAAAGTCCGACCACCGCCGCAACGATGGGGATCAGCCAGACGAGCGAGGGTAGCCAGCGTGCGCGAGGCTTGCGCCCAGGCTGCGGTACACCGTGAGGCGGGGGATGATTAACGTGTTCAGGCATGGTCGGAGTGGGGAGATTCGAGGAGGGAAGGCGACGTATCGAGCGCATCCCACAGCAGACGGGGATCAAAGCTCAGTGACGCGAGCATGGTCAGTACGACAACCGAGGCAAAGGCCAGGGCCCCGGCGCCGGGCATGATGGTGGCCAGCGCCCCGGCCCGCACCAGCGAGGCCAGCAGTGCCACGACGAAAATGTCGAGCATGGACCACCGGCCGATGACTTCGACCAGCGCGTAGAGCCGGGTCTGCTCGCGGATGCGCCAGGTCGATCTGCGGCGCACCGATAGCAGCAGCAATGTCAGGATCATCATCTTCAGCAGCGGGACGACAACGCTGGCGATCAGCACCACGAGGGCCAGCATGTGCGAGCCGGACAGCCACAGATAGATCACGCCGGACATGATGGTGTCGCGCTGTGTGCCGAAAATCGATTGCGTCACCATCACCGGCAGCAGATTGGCCGGGATATACAGGAGGTAGGCGGCCAGCAGGAAGGCCCAGGCGCGCGCCACGCTGGCCGGCTTGCGATGATGCAGTACGGCGCCGCAGCGCGGACACGGTTCGGTCTCGAGCGTCATCGGACTGAGCCGGTCGCAAGCGTGGCACGACAGCAGTCCGAGCGAAGTGGCGGTAGCGTGGGGCGATTGAGGCGTGGTCATGACGCGGCACCCGGTGAGCAGGGTGGCACGTCATCTGCATCATGGACAACGAGGTAATGCCACAGGTCGCGCGTATCGAAGGACAAGATGGCTGCAAGTACGACCACAAGGGCACCGAACGACCAGAGGGCGACGCCAGGCAGCACCTGCGCAATGGTGGACAGCTTCACCAACGTGACCAGCACGCCGATCATGAACACTTCGATCATGCCCCACGGCCGCGTCTGGCGAATGCTGCGCACGACTAGGTCGAACCCGGGTGGCATGCGGTGCTGCGCCATCGGCACGAGCAGGTAACACATCATGAGCAACTCGGCCAGCGGAAGCAGGATCGTCGTGGCGAACACGAGCATCGCCACCAACGTCATGTCGTCCGCGCAGAGTTCCTGTACGGAGCCCCATAGAGTGGTCTCCATGCGCGAGCCTTTGAGGTCCATAGCGACAATCGGGTACGCGTTCGAGATCAGAAACAGGATCAGAGCGGTCAACACGAGCGGCAGCAGGCGGCGATAGGCAAGCGAACTGTCGCGATAGAGCCCACCGCCGCAGCGCAGGCAGGTGGCACGTTCGCCCGGTTTCAGTGCCGCACGCGTATGGAGTGCGTCGCAATGCTCGCATGCAATCAGCTGGCGCGGATCCTGTGGCGGAGGTGGCAGCGGGAAGTGGTTCTGGTGCACTACGTGTCCTGGCATGGTTATCGGCCTCGTTGCATGAGGCAAGCAGTGCGTGAGCGCGCTGGAATCTTTCAAGACTCGGCATTCTGCTACAAAATGACTTGTATGTCATCATGACAATAAGTATCGTATAAGGATTGCGGCGCGCGCCGTTGTGTCAAAACGCCTCCTTCTCCCTCTGTGCCATGCGGCATGCGGGCCTTTTCTCTTCAAAACGCTATCCATGAAAGCAGCCTGCAAAGTCGAAGTCCGCGAAGGCCTGCCGCAGGACACCCTCGCTGAGGCCGAACGCCTGATTGTCGTGGCGGAGACACCGTGAGGCGCTGCGCGCTCGACGGGAGTCGTGGACGGCATGGAGCTTGTTCGTATAAAGGAAGACGGGGCGTTCATGGCCTACGCCATGTTGTCGGCGTCGTAGCGGCGTATTGATATAATCGCCTCGTCACACAAGGACCACTAATTGAAGATGCCTGCCGATCCTGATCCCAAAGACCACCGCCCTCGCGTTGCCGCTGAGCGGCGTGCACGGATGCGCAAGCGTCTCATTGAAAGCGCGATGATCGTTTTTGCGCAAAGGGGTATCGGGGCTAGCGTGATCCCGGATGTCATCGCGGCAGCTGGCGTCTCACAAGGTTCCTTCTACAACTACTTCCGTACTAACGACGATCTGCTGGCGGCTGTCAGCGACGCGCTCAGTCACGACATGGTGCAAATGATCGAGAGCGTGGTCGGCGATATCGAAGACCCGGCGTTGCGCGTTGCAACGGGTATTCGCTTGTATCTGCACCTCGCACGATCTTATCCTGTGGTGGCGCAGTTTCTTTCCGGTACAGGCCTGAGTTTGGTCGGCAAGAAGAGTTCCGTGTACGAGTACCTGCCCTCGGATATCAAGGAAGGCCTGAAGACGGGCACGTTTGACGAGGCTTCGGCCGATGTTGCATTGGACATGGTGGCAGGCGCGGGGGTGATCGCCGTTCACCGTATGGCCCAGGGAAAAACGACTAAGGATTATCCCGAGCGGATTGTCCGGGCGGTGTTGCGGTCGCTCGGCGTGTCTGCAGCGAGCGCCACAAAGTTGACCTCTGCGCCTTTGCCAAAGCTGGTCGCTCCGCCCGAATCACTGCTCGAAAAGGCACAGGAGAAGCTCACCGAAATGGCCGAGCCCTCCAACTTGCGAGCGTAGCCAACGTTACGCCACATCGCTGATCGCTTCGGCGAGCAAGCCGTCGAATAGCACTTCGCTCGCATCCAGCGGCGACCTGGATATTGCGTCGGCCGCCGCTTCCTCAACGCCCAGGGCGCGCAATGCCACGGCAGCGGCGAGCTCCGAGAAGTCTTCGCGACATTCGGTTTCAAGCATGCGGTGCATTGCGCTCATTGCCGCGCCGGCAACGATATTGAACCCCAGGGCGGTCGGCATGCGCTTGAAGCGATTGCGTCGAACACCTTCCTCTATGTCCCTGCGGACGAACTCCAGCATATTGGGTGCCTGGTAGCCAGCCCAGCCAAGCCGGCCAAGGATTCCAGCCACACCCGGCTGGCGTATCGTAAGTATCGACGCCAGCCGTATTCCCCTGGCGATGTGTTCGGCCGGGTCGTCATGGCCGCGCACAATGGGGTCGGCGGCCCGCACCCATTGTTCAGCAATCTTCCCAACAAGCTCCCGCACGATCGCGTCAGACGACGGAAAGTACTTGTAGAACGTGCCACGTGACACCCGTGCTGCCGAAATGATGTCGTCGATGGAAGGCGTCGCGGCGCTGTTCTCTACCATCAAGCGCATCGCACTGTTCAGCAACAGCGAGCGCATACGCTGCCGCCGCTTTGCCGCAACTCGCTGACGGTGCCCGGTAGTCTCCCACGGTTCTGTTTCAGCTGCGAATCTCGTCTGTATCGAGGTCATTGATCTGTTCTTTCCTCATGGTCAATGAGTCGACATGGCCGCGGGCACCGCACTACCGGCGCCTTCGGTCCATGCCCACCACATCACTCCGCGTCCAGTGCTTGTCTCTGCGCGTCCACATGCTTGCGGTCGCACGCACCTTCTTCGCCTCCGGTGGTGGCCGGTTCGTCATGGTCGTCCCGTTCCACACATTAATAAATTATACGTCATCATGACACAAAAGTCATTGTGAGGTATAGTCCAGGCTTCTCGGGAAGGGCGAAAGCCCGAACAGGCCTGCCGTCAATGACGCCAGCACGAGTCCGATTGAAGCGGCTCCGTGGCGTGGACCGCTGATGACTCGCAGGCGAGCGACGGACCTAATTGGAGGGCAGAAATTGAACAGGAACCATCGAGCGGCAGCTCTTACCATCATCGCGGCGCACCTGCTGGCCGCCTGTACACCGGGTCCAGCATCCGAACACACGGACGTCAGGCCGGTGCGGACAGTGATCGCCGGGCGTGCCGCCGGGTCGGTCAGCGCGACCTACTCAGGCGAGATTCGTGCGCGTTACGAAAGTCAGTTGGGATTCCGCACAGCCGGCAAGATCGTCGCGCGGATGGCGGAAGTTGGCAGTCATGTCAAGCGCGGCCAGCCGCTGTTCCAGCTCGATCCCACGCAGGAAACATTGCAGGTGGCCGCAGCGGGAGCGGAGGCAGATGCGGCGCGGAGCCGGGTAGCCCAGGCGCGGGTGGACGTTAAGCGTACCGAGCAACTGCTCGCGCAGAACTTTGCCTCGCAAGCCGAGTTGGACCAGCAGCGGCTGGCGCTTAACCAGGCGGAAGCACAACTGCGTTCGGCACTGGCGCGGCAGCAGTTGAATGCCAACATGCGCGGATTTACCACGCTCGTGGCCGACCGCGATGGCGTGGTCAGCGCGATCAACGCGGAAACTGGCCAAGTGGTCTCAGCCGGGCAGACGATCGCTACCGTCGCGGCTGATGGCGAACGCGAGGTCTCGATCAGTATTCCGGAGTCGCGAGTCGACGAACTGCGTAAGGCGCCGACGTTGACGATTACGGTGTGGGCGCATCCGGACAAGTCCTGGACGGGCAAACTCCGAGAGCTTGCTCCGGACGCGGACAGTATCACGCGGACGTACTCGGCGCGAATCTCCATCCAGGAGGCGGATCCGGAGTTGCTGCGTCTGGGCATGACAGCGTCTGTCATCGCACCCGACGTGGACGGCAGTGGCGTTGTCCGCGTGCCGCTGACCGCCATTGTCGATCATGAGCGCGGCCGTCAGGTGTGGGTGGTTGACCCGAAGACGTCGCGGGTTGTTGCGCGTGAAGTCAAGCTGGGCGCCGCGCAGAACGACAGTGTCATCGTTGTTGGGGGCCTGGCGGGCGGAGAAACCGTGGTGAGTGCCGGCGTGCATATGTTGCAGCCTGGCCAGCAGGTGAAAGTGGCCGAGACGGTGTCTGTCGCCAGGGCGGGAGGTGTGAAGTGAAAGGCATCAACCTGTCCGAATGGGCGCTGAAGCACCAGCAGATGATCGGGTTCCTGCTGTTGCTGTTGTCCGTCGCCGGCATGCTGGCATATGGCAGCCTGGGCCAGAAGGAAGACCCGGAGTTCACGATCAAGACCATGGTCGTGCAGGCGTACTGGCCGGGAAGCTCCGCGCAGCAGATGGCCGATCAGGTCACCGACAAGATCGAGCGCAAGCTGCAAGAGGTGGCGGAGATCGACTATACGTCCACCTATGTGAAACCGGGCGAAACGCAGGTCAAGGTGAACTTGCGCGAGGACGTACCGCCAGGCGCAGTGCCGGATGTGTGGTACCAGGTTCGGAAGAAGATGGGCGACATCCGGCACACCCTGCCACAGGGCACACAGGGCCCTTTCTTCAATGACGAGTTCGGGGACACCTTCGGTAACCTCTATGCCATCACTGGTGACGGCTTCGACTATGACGATCTGAGAAGGATTGCGGATGCCGCGCGTAACGAGTTTCTTCGTGTCGGCGACGTCAACAAGGTCGACCTGGTGGGCAAGCAGGAACAGAAGATCTATGTGGAAGTCTCCACCGCCAAGCTCGCCTCGCTGGGGATCGACCCGGCACTGATTGCGTCGACGCTCCAACAAACCAATGCCGTGACATCGGGCGGGACGGTGCAAACCACCGCGGAACAAGTGCGGCTCGCTGTTAGTGGCGAGTTTGACTCGGTCGAAGGGATTCGCGCCATCGGCATCCGTGCCGGCCAGCGTACCTTCCGCCTTGGCGATATCGCCGACGTCCGTCGTGGCTTTGTGGAGCCTGCCACCTCGAGGATGCGCTTCAACGGCAACGAGGCGATTGGACTTGCGGTGAGCATGCGCAAGGGCGGCGACGTGATGCGCCTTGGCACAAAGCTTGACGAATCGGTAAAGCGCATCGAGTCCAACCTGCCGGTGGGCGTGCAGATCCATGCGGTCAGCGACCAGCCACGTATCGTCGAGCATTCCGTCTTCGAGTTCAAGAAGAGTCTGGCCGAGGCTGTGGTCATTGTGCTCGTCGTGAGCTTCCTGTCGCTGGGCTTGCGCACCGGACTGGTCGTCGCGCTCAGCATCCCGCTCGTGCTGGCCATGACATTCCTGGCGATGTACGTGATGGGCATCGACTTGCAGCGCATCTCGCTGGGTGCGCTGATCATTGCGCTCGGACTGTTGGTGGACGATGCCATTATTGCCGTCGAAATGATGTCGCTGAAGCTCGAGCAGGGCTGGGACAAGTTCCGCGCCGCCACATACGCCTACACAGCCACGGCCTTCCCGATGCTCACAGGCACGTTGATTACGGCAGCGGGCTTCCTTCCGGTCGGCTTTGCGAAGTCGGGCACTGGCGAATATGTGTACTCCCTATTCCAGGTGGTGGGCATTTCGCTGTTGTTGTCGTGGATCGTGGCAGTCCTCTTCACGCCTTACATCGGCTTCAAGCTGTTGAAGGAGCATGCGCACGCGTCGCATGACGAGGATGCGGTCTACCAGCGCGGCTTCTATGTCAAGTTTCGCCACTTCATCGACTTCTGCCTTAAGCAACGCGTGTGGGTACTCGGCATCACGCTCGCGGCATTCGTAGGCGCACTGGTGCTGTTCAAGGCGATACCCCAGCAATTCTTTCCGGCGTCTGACCGGGCCGAACTCATTGTGGACCTGTGGATGCCGAAGGCCTCGACCTTTGAGGCGAGTCAGCGCGAGGTTCAAAAGCTGGAAGGGCTGCTCAAGGGCGATCCGGACATTGCGGCAGTGACCAGCTTTGTTGGCAACGGTACGCCACGATTCTACCTGCCGCTCGATGTGCAGACGCCCAATCTGAACTTGGGCGAGATGCTGGTGATGACGAAGGGCGGGGAGGCACGGGAGCGGGCGAAGGAGAAGCTCGAGAAGCTGTTCGACGAAAGATTTCCGAATGTGCGGGGCCGCGTCAATCGACTGGAGAATGGTCCGCCTGTCGGATACCCCGTGCAGTTCCGGGTGTACGGGCAGGACAACGCCAAGGTTCGTGCGATCGGTCAGCAGGTGGCGGCCATCATGCGCGAAGAGCCGCATGTGCGCCAGGTCAACCAGGACTGGGGCGAACGCATCAAGCGCGTGCAGGTCGACGTGGACCAGGATAAGGCGCGCGCGCTGGGCATCAGTTCAGGCCAGATCAAGGAAGCCCTTGAGGCCTCGTTGTCGGGCACGCCAATCACGCAGTACCGTGAGGAGGACCAGGGAGTCGACGTGGTCTCGCGCCTCGTCGCGGCGGAGCGCACGGACCTGAACAACCTGAAGGACGCCAAGATCTATGTGCGCGACGGCAAATTTGTGCCGGTCTCGCAGGTGGCCCGGCTCACGCTTGACAGCGAGGACAGCGAACTCTGGAGGCGCAATCGCGTGCCAACGCTGACCGTTCGTGCCGATATCGCGGGGGCGCAGGCACCTGACGTCACGCGTGCGCTACAGCCGAAGATCGACGCATTGGAAAAGGCGCTTCCGCTCGGCTATGGCATCGAGATCGGAGGCGCCTACGAATCGAGTGGGAAGGCTCAGCGTTCTGTTTTCGCGGTGATGCCGGTGACGATTATCGCGGTGCTCTTGCTGCTGATGATTCAACTTCAGGACATGAAGAAGATGGCGATGGTCCTGCTGACCGCGCCGCTCGGGCTGATCGGTGTCAGCGCGATCATGGCCGCTTTCCAGATTCCGTTCGGATTTGTCGCCATGTTGGGCGTTATCGCCCTCGCTGGAATGATCATCCGCAACTCGGTGATCCTGGTGGTGCAGATCGATCAGGACGTGGGCGCGGGCGTCGCACTGTGGACGGCCATCGTCGAGGCGGCGGTGCGACGGCTGCGTCCGATCGTGCTGACTGCCTTGGCGGCAATTCTGGCGATGGTGCCGCTTACACACTCCGTGTTCTGGGGCCCAATGGCGTGGGCAATCATGGGAGGGCTCGCCGTTGCCACGGTGCTGACGCTCGTCTTTCTTCCCGCTTTGTATGCGACCTGGTACCGGGCCAAGCGCCCCGCGACCGTCTGATCGCAAATGTAACGATGAGAGTTATTTCGATGAAGAGCTTGAGTATGGCCCTGCGGGCCGGGCAAGTGGCTTTGGGCTGCATGCTTTTCCTGAACGCTGGAGAGTCGGGCGCGATCGATCTCGTGGGGTCCTACCAGCAAGCATTGGCGCATGATCCGACGAGCCTCGCTGCAAGTGATGCACTCACTGCAGGGCGGGAGATGGCCGTGCAGGGCGACGCCTTGCTGCGTCCCCGCGTAAGCCTGCAAGCGGCACTGGACCGGATCAACAATCGTTCTTCCGGGAACCCGCCGGCGGAGGCCGCGCCGTTGGTATCCGCCGATAGTTCAGGCACTGCGCGGCAGGCCGGAGTGATGCTTATTCAGCCGCTGTACGACAGGACCGCGGTAGCCACGAGGAAGCAGTTGCACGAGCAATCGAACCTGGCGCAAACGCAGTTCGACCAGTCTCGCCAGAATCTGGCCTTGCGGGTGGCCGAGGCATACTTCGGCGTGGTATTGGGCGAGGAAACGCTCCGTGTGGTACAGGCCGAGAAGGCGGCCTTGCGACAGCAACGGGACCGCGCCAAGGCGCGCTTCGACATCGGCCAGGGCAAGATCACCGATCTTCATGAAGCCCAGGCGCGCCTGGATGGGGTGGAGAGTCGCGAAGTCACGGCGCAGTCTGCGCTAGAGCAACGACGCACGCGATTCCTGGAAACGGTCGGCATGCCGCCCGATCAGCTCAGCGGGCTGGCGCCCAATTTCGCGCCGCGACCGCCGGAACCGGACAATCTCATGGCGTGGCAGGCAAGGGGTGAAGATCAGAGCTACGTCGTGAAGACCAAGCAGTCGGAGCTCGACATTGCCGGCGCGGAGATCGACAAGTACCGCGTCAGCAGTCGCCCGACCGTCGCGCTCGTGGCACGTTATGGCGCCCAAGGCCAAACCGGCAATCTTGCTCCCTGGGTTGCAGCCAGCAACACCCGAACCGCGACGATCGGCTTGCAGCTCAACATTCCGCTGTACGCCGGCGGCGGACTGGATTCGCGCGAGCGGGAATCCGTTGCGAGGAAGAGCCAGGCGGAGCAGGAGGTTGCCGCCGCCCGGCGAGACGTGCGCTTGAATGTGCAGGACGGATTCCTCTCGGTGAAAGCGGGCGTGCCGCGCGTCGCCGCGCTCGAGCAGTCGTTGACTTCGGCGCGTAGCGCGCTCGCGGCGACGACGCTTGGCCGGGACGTTGGCACGCGTACGGAACCCGACGTACTGGACGCGCAGCAGCGCGTGTTCGCTGCTGAGCTTGACCTGGTTCAGGCACGCCTGGACTACCTCCTTGGCCGTCTGCGGCTTGCCGCCGCGGCGGGTGAATTGAGCGAGGAAACCTTGCGTTCGCTGAATGCCTGGCTCGCAGCCTGATCGATAAATCCTATGCTAGGAGATCTGCAGCACTATTGGAGCGGCAGCTTTCTCGCCGCCAACGCGTTCATCGGGCTGAACATGGTGGGCGCGCTGCTGCTCGGTATGCTGGTTGGCTACGAGCGCTCGTACAACGGCCGCGCCGCCGGCATGCGCACCTACGGCCTCGTGTGCATGGCGTCCACGGCGCTGACGGTGTTCGTCGGTCACGCGTCGCTCTGGTACGGCGGTGCCACGGCGCACATCCAGGCAGACCCGACTCATACCATCCAGGGTGTGGTCACCGGCGTCGGCTTCCTCTGCGCCGGGGTCATCATGAAGGACGGCATGCGCATCCGCGGCCTCACGACCGCGGCATATGTGGGGGCGGCGGATCAAGTATCAGAATCGCCAGAAGAGGAAGCGATGCTGTCGCCCTCTGGCTGTGGGAGGGGGACGCTTTTCGGGGCTGAAGCGTGCGCCGGGATCAATCGCTCTCGCGCGTAGCGCCATGTCATAGAAGGCGCCCACCATTGGCAGGGCGCTCCGCGCCCCCTGGCTCCAATAGCTGCCGAGGGTAACACGTCCATCGTCGAAGCCCACCCACGCGCCTGCGACGAGTTGCGGGTGCATGAGGATGAACCAGCTATCGGCGTTGTCCTGTGTCGTTCCCGTCTTGCCGGCCACGTCAGCGCGAACTCCGAAGCGCGTCCGGATGTCCGAGCCGGTCCCGCGCGTGACAACATCGCGCATCACGTCGACAAGCGTTTGCGCGGCCTCGGCGGGTAGCGCCCGTGCAGGCGACGCGCTCGGGAGTTCGACGAGGACCTTGCCATCGTGATCCTCGATGCGGGTCACCATGCGAGGCTCGATATAGGTGCCACGGTTGGCGATCGTGGCGTATGCCGAGACCATTTCCCTGAGCGTCACCGGGCTCGTGCCGAGCGCGAGTGCCGGCACCGGTTCGAGCGGGCTCTCGCGTACGCCCATCGCCCGCGCCAGCCGTGCGACCTGCCCCGGGCCTACCTTTTGCATGAGCTGCGCCGTGATGCGATTGCGCGAGAACGCCAGCGCGTCGCGCAGGGTCATCGGCCGGTCGGTGGGCGGTTCGGCGTCGGTGGGCCGCCAGATGGCATTCCCGGCTAGTGGGATGGCGACGTTCCGGTCGATGATCGTATCGCCCGGCCGGGCACCGCCTGCGAACGCCGCGCCATAGACAAACGGTTTGAACGTCGAACCCGGTTGACGGCGCGCCTGTTGCACGTGGTCGAACGGCTCGGCACTGAAATCGGGGCTGCCGACCCATGCTTTGATATCACCGCTGCGTGGATCGATCGCGACAAATCCGGCCTGGACCTGGGCTTTGCTCCGGCAGAGTGCGCGGACGAAAGTGAGGTTGGAACCGAGGTTCCTGAGTGCACTCCGATCCGTTTGTCCGGCCTCGCGCGCGGCGCGATAGTCGGACGTTTGCCGGATGAATGTCTGGAACAAGTCATTGCCCGGCCAGCAGCCCGTTCGCTCGTTCCATGCCTGGTTCGCGATCCATTGCAACTGATTCGTCTGCCAGGCCAGCGCCTGTGTTGCCATGGTTTGCAGACGGAAATTGATCGTCGTGCGCACGACCAGCCCATCGGCGTAGAGGTTGAAACCATTGCGATCGGCCCATGCGATCAGCCATTTGCGCAATTGTGCTGAAAAATGCGGCGCGGCCCCCAGCGGCTCAGCCTGCGGCGCGAATGCGACGCGGAGCGGCTCTCGTTTGAGCCCGGCGTAGGCATCGGGCCCGAGCTTGCCGTATTTGTACATCTGCCCGAGTACCGTGTTTCGCCGCTGCAGTGCGCGCTCGGGATTGAGGACAGGGTTATAGGTGCTGTTGGCTTTCAGCATCCCGACGAGCGTCGCGCTTTCCAGAATATCGATCTGATCGGCCGATTTGCTGAAGTAGGTGCGTGCGGCCATTTCAACGCCATAGGCGTTGTATAGGAACGGTACCGTATTCAGGTATGTCTCGAGGATTTGGTCCTTGCTGTACACGGCTTCGATCTTGAAGGCCGTGATGGCTTCCCTGAGTTTGCGAGTCAGCGTCGGCGCGCGGCCTATATCGTCGGGATAGAGGTTGCGCGCGAGCTGTTGTGTGATCGTTGAGCCGCCCTGCCGGCCGCCGGAAAGCGTATGCAGTGCGGCCGCTGCTGTCCGCTTCCAGTCGATGCCGTGATGGTCGTAGAAGCGGCGGTCTTCCGTCGCGATCAATGCAGCCACGACATGGGGCGAGATTTGCCTGAGCGGCACCCACTCGCGATTGACCGGCTTGAGTTCATCCAGAATTTCGCCGTCAGCCGACAGGATCAAAGCCGGCCGATCGATGCGGGCCTTGCGGATGTCGCCAAGGGCCGGCGTCGACCGGACGAGTGCGACCGTGAACAGGAGAACGAGTGCCGACAAGGCGGCGAGCGTCAGAGCGATGTCCCGTCGTGTCGGATGGCGAAGGCGGCGCCGCGCGCTGTTCAGAAGGCGCCTGGGTATCGTCTTGCAGGCTGTTGCCAGTGGCCGGATGTGGGAGAGCCACCGTGCGCAATGCTGACGAAACACAATGACAGGGCGGCGATTCACGGTGGCGGGGGCGCTGACGAAAAACGCGATCGTACCAAAGCCGCCGGCGGCTTCCCTTGCGAAATTCGCGCCAGGCAGCCGGCATTTACAGACGATTACATTTGTTTCACATGCGCAGCCGGCTTGGAGTCACCCTCCGAAGCCGCTACGTGGAGTTACACTTGGTTTCAGATACCAACCGGAGTGAGTCGAAGAGGAAGTATCGAAGGCACTCGATGTCGAGATCATGCACCGGAAGCTGGCGCCGTGGCATGATCCGATGTGACGGTGCACGGAGTTTATTGTCTAAGGATCGCGATATGCGACCACCGACCCCGCCGCGATGACTTGGATCTACCAGTCAACGAATTTTTTCGACTTGCAAATAAGGTATTGAGTGAAAGCCGTAGTGCCCGATTTTATGTTCGAGGCTCGCTTCGCTCAGGTGTTAAAGTCAGAATCAGGATTATCCGTTCGACGTCCGTTTGCGGAGTCCAGTCGACGGCTGAACGTCCGACTGACGGCATGGATGAATGTCACATCATGGCCGGACGCTGACGACCACAGTAGGTGGCCGATACCCGCAACCGGCCGGGCCACACCAGATGTGAAATACAAGGCACCCCACGTCCGATCGAGAAGCACTGCATCCTGCACCGGCACGCCCCGATTTGCGCTTGGCTCCAGCGCAAACCGGGGCGATTCCTGCCGGATCGTCAGACGGGGACGCTGCATTCGGCAACTGAACGCCACGCCCGGGGAGGAGGGCTTCCGCACCAAGGCTATTGCCAGGCGAGCCCAAGATCACTGAAGATTGGTGATTCGCCCGTTCTTCCTGGGGACGACATGCATCCACTCTCGGATTCCGCCAACCAATCGCACCGCGATGACGTTTTTGCACTCTGGGACCGGCTCGCCGAGTTCTCCGCAGGCGAAGCCGATGCCGCGCTGACCCATTTACTAACCACGCTTTGTGCGATGGTCACGGCACAGAATGCACTTTGGGCTGTAGTTGTGCGATTACCTTCGCTCGCGCGAAAGGATCCCCTGTTCGGCTGGCGTCCACGCCTGGTTCGGCTCCTGCATCCTGTACCCGCGATGGTCGCTTCCGTGCAGGAGCAGTTCGACACGCTATGGTCCGGCAACGTCGATTCGTCACATGTCGTGGCCGCGTCGGGGAACGAGCCGTTCCGCGCCAACCTGCTCTTCGAGGCGATGCCCGCCGAATGGTTTGAAGGTGCCCACTATCGCCGCCACTACCTCGAAGTCGGTCACGCCGACAGCATCCAGGTGCGTTGTTCGCTCAACGATGATGTGCGAATTCATCTTTTCGTGTTTCGCGATCTGCAAGCCCCCCGCTTCTCTGCGCCGGATCTCGAGCTTCTGGGTTTCGTGATGCATGGGCTGAGATGGTACTATCGGCAGCAACTGCTCAGCCACGGCCTGCTCATCGCCGATGCTTCGCTGACGTCGGCCGAGCGAAGGGTGCTGCTGGGGCTACTCGACGGACTGACGGAAAAGCAGATCGCGCAGAAACTCGAGCAGAGTCCGAACACGACTCATGTCCATATCAAGTCGATCTACACAAAATTCAACGTCCGGAATCGCTCGACGCTCACCGCGCTGTGGCTCGGCAAGTTGCGATAGCGAATTGCAGACGCGGCGGCGTTGCGGGCAATTGAGCGTAGTAGCCTGGCATTGAGTTCGCCTTGTCACAAGCGGTCTGCGCAAGAGTCTCAGCGCGGATCGTACGGAGGATTGGAGCGGCTCGGCTAAGGTGCGAACAGATCCAACCCCGCCAGGGCCAGTGCGCCGCTCAGCGCAATTGCGGCCGTAGAATCCACGAGAATTAGGATTGCGCCCGACAGCCAGCAGGCGAAGGTGAAACCAATTGCTGCTTTCATCGTGACACCTGACTCGTAGATGGGCTGCGGCGAGCCAAGCCGGCCCGCAAACTGAATGACTGCCTCAACGAAAGCGCCGAATGCATCTTCCCCAAGGAGGCATCACTAGCATCGAGCCTTGACCCTGTGCCTGGCACCCACCGACGCTGCCAGCCAGATGCCGAGCAGGACGGCAACGAAACTGACAACAAGGCGCGTACTCACCGGTTCCTGCAGGAACAGAACGCCGCCGAGCGCCGCAACGGGCGGCACCAGTAGTTGGATGGCGGCCGCGGACATTGCCGACAATTTTCGGATTACCGACCCCCACACGACAAAGCCGATAGCAGATGTCACGGCGCCTGACGCCACAGCGAGGGCAACTCCGGCTACGCTCGCATGGGCATCGCCGTTAAGCATCCAACCGAGGACGATGCAGATCGGGGTCGCGCGCAGGAAGTTTCCTGCCGTTGCCGAGAGTGGACTTGCGGATCGCCTACCTCGCAAGGTATAGATCCCCCATGCCACGCCTGCCCCAACCATCATAAGCAAGCCGGAGACTCGCGGAACGCCGACGCCGGGTGTGGTCAGGTATAACAGTCCGGCAATAGCCAGGAGATAGCCAATCAGCGCCACGCGGTGGAAGCGTTCTCCTTTGAGGAGGCAGGTAACAAATATCGTCAGTTGTACCGTCCCGAACAACACGAGCGCACCGGAACTGACGCCGAGGGATAGATACGACAATGAGAACAGGATCACGAAAATCCCCAGCGCCGTAGCCGAGATCCAGTCAGGGTCAGGACTGGGCTGCGGAGCATACTCCGGTCTCAGCTTCGTCACGACCAGTAACGTCGCGCCTCCGGCCAGCAGCCGGATATCGGAGAACGTCGCTGCGTCGATGCAGTAGTTGAACAGTGCGACGCGGCACAGTAGTGCGTTCGAGGCAAATGCAGCGATCGCAATCGCGCCCTGCAGGGCACAAGTCGGCGTGATTGCACTCGCGTCTGCGGGAGCCAGATAGGCATTCATCGCCCTTCCTTTCTTTAGCGTCGCAAGCCTTTGGCGGGCGCATTGTGCGACGCCCCTTGCGTCTGCTGGAGAGTAGGTGGTTCGATGACGCCCGAAAATAACCTGAATAGGTGACCGCGGGCTGGCGCCTGCGAAAGGATCAGGACGGCATCCCGCCATCCGGCACTTCACGCTGGACTGACGCAACGTCCGATCGTCGCTGTAGAGGTTGATACGCGTTGAACCGGTGACCTACCAGTTGCTTGTCTTCGGCTCGGTGTTATCTGAAATTAACCCGTGCATGTCCGCTCATGGCTGGCCTCGGCTTTCGATCTACCTGGGAAGGCGCTTGCCGGCACCAGCGGCGACCGCGTGCAGATTTCCCTTGTTGGAAAAGCCATCACGCACGCGACCGTGCGCGAAGCTTCGTGATGCCGGCCCTTATCTCGGATTGCCCGCCTGTTGTCAGGCAATTTCACTGGCAGCTTCGCCAGCCAGCGCGACTTCCGTTTCGTCGGTCACCGTGCTTTTCGCTATCGCGTTGTCGTCTTCGGAAACCATGTCGCCCAGACCGATGACGACCGTGATATTCGGCGTCCAGTTCTTGCGGTCGGTGCTGACCTCGGCAAACGTGGTCACCGTTGCGGTGTAGCCCTGCGTTCTAAGGTCGTCGGCTAGCCGTTGCGCGCGCGGTTCCAGCGCTGCTTGCGGATTGTCTTCGTTGATGTCGAGTACCAGTCTGGTCTCGAATTCTTCCTTGCCCCTCTGGATTGCCGTTTGCATTGCCTTGAGTTGCTTGTTCGCGAGCGCGACGAGCTTGCTGTACCTGGATTCTTCCTGGCTGGCGCGCAGTGCCTTGGCGGCGTTGATGATTTCGGTGCGGTCCACGAACATGATTGCCTTTCGAGGTGTGGGGGGGGAGAAAGCGCAGGCGCCGCACGGGCTTGACTCCAGGAGCCAGCTTTTCCGGGATGCGACGACAACTGTATAAATATACAGTGTTCGCCGGCTAACCGGCAAGGAGTACAGGGTGAAATTCCCTGACAGCAGAAGATCTGGCGAATCGCGCTATGGTTGCCGCGTCTTGACTAAAAGCGGCGCTGCTCCGAAGTGATTGAGTCCCGCACATGGTGGGAGCGCACGATACCTCTCCTGGCTCCGGCTGAGGCTGGGTAGCCCGATGCAGGCCGATGTGCAAGGTCCGCCGCGAGCAACCGGCTGCTCAAGTCCAAACGTCACGAAGACTAAGTTGAGAGGAGCCGACAGGCGCCTGCGACCCTTCTCAGCCATTCGCCAACTTAGGATTGAACGGCCGGGTTGGCCGATTCACTGTCATTCATGCCGGCCAGTAGCTACGTCCGCTTCCGGGCCAGTTTGAGTCACCCTTCGGACCGTTTTCGGCCCTGAAGGCAAGACTGATTGGGCTAGCGCCGGCGAACATTCCGGTACAGGGATCTTGGCTCGCTCGTGTCATTGGGCCACTTCAGCGCCGTGAGAAGCCTGATGGGCGGACTGGTCGGTGGCTCGCTGTTTATCGAAGGCCTCCTCGCCCGCCTCATATACACGCCTCTCTACCGCATGCACGTGATGAAACTTCACGGCCTGCTTCAGATGACTCTGGATACCGCCGCTCACTGGTTGCGAAGCAGGACCAATCCCCGGATCAAGCTGCAATAATATGCAGGTACTTGAGCCATCGCGTGCCGCATCCAGATGGGCGACCTGCCGACCGAGCGCAATCCCATCGTCGTGTGGCACCACTCTCGCTACGCCGTAGCGCTCGGCTCAGGTGTTTGCTCGCTCAAGGATTTGAAGCGCGCGGCCAATTCCTGGCGCAGGTGTCTGCGTACCTCGGCCGCCGCATGGCGGCGCCGCTCTTCAGGTGTGAAGGGTCGTAGCGGCGGCACTGCTACGGGCTTGCGGGCATCATCCACCGCCACCATGGAGAAGAAGCAACTGTTGGCGTGGCGAACGGTCTGGGTACGAATGTTCTGCGCCATCACCTTGATGCCAATCTCCATGGACGATCGCCCGGTGTGATTGACCGCAGCCAGAAAGGTCACCAGCTCGCCCACATGGATGGGTTTGCGGAAGACCACCTGGTCGACACTAAGTGTCACCACATAGCGTCCGGCATAGCGGCTGGCGCAGGCATAGGCCACCTGATCCAGCAGCTTGAGGATGGTGCCTCCATGAACATTGCCGCTGAAGTTCGCCATGTCGGGCGTCATCAGCACTGTCATGTTGAGTTGGTGGGCGGGCAGGTCCATGAGGATGTTCTCCGTCAGGATTGATGGGGAGCGCCTCGACGTACCGTGCATACATTGGGCGCCCCTGTGTTTAGAACTTGTGTCGCATTCCCAGCAGCACACCCGTCTGGTTCGAGCCGGGCTGCACGGTGTTTCCCGTACCCACCGCCAGGCTCGACCCGTTCCGGTTCAAGGCGTATGCGCCTGTTAGGTAAATGTCAGTGCGCTTCGACAGCGCGTAGTCCGCAAGCGCGATAAACAGCCACGGGTCCTGATTACTGTTCCGGTTGTTGCTGTAGTACGCCGATCCGGTCAGCGAGAATGTGGGCGTGAGCGCGTAGGCCGCTTGCAGCCAGTACATGTCGGTACGCAAGGTCGACGTGAGCGCGGTACTGCCGTTGGCTCCGCCGTACTCCGACCGCCCCCAACGGTAGCCCGCCACTAGCTTGAGTGCGCCGAAAGTCGACGCGGTGCCGACCGCAAGATTCTTGTTGGCGAGACCTTGCGACGCAGCAGTGGATCCCTGCGTCTGGTCATAGGCCGCAGCGACGCCGAATGTTCCGGTGCTGTATGCAAGCTGCCCGCCAAGCTGCTGCCCCGCGCGGAACGCGCCAGGCACTTCACCGCCGAATCCGGTGTCCCAGCCAGTGCTGTAGCTGGTTTCCACGGTCAAGCCGCCGAAATTGGCAAGGTATTTCAGCGAGTTGTCGATGCGCTGCGAGAACACCGGGTCCATCGACGTAATCGAGTACCGTGCCGACACGCCAAGAAGGTCGTAAGTCTTGGCGAAGTCATAGATCGGTGCGTCCTGCCGGCCGAGGGTCAGGCTGCCGTACGGCCCTTGCATCCCCACATACGCGCTTCGGCCGAACAGGCGCTGCGTGCTGCCGGTACCATTTGCCAGCGTACCCGTATCCAAATTGGTGCCGTTCTCCAGGAGCGCGACGGCTTTCCAGCCGGCGCCAAGATCCTCCAGCACGCGAATCCCGAAACGCGAGCCCGACTGGTTTCCAGGCTGCATGCGGACGACGGAATGGCCGCCGTCGGCGGTGCGCACGTTGTTGGCGTACTCGACACCGACGTCGGCCACGCCATACAGCGTGACGCTGGTCTGGGCGCAGGCCAGCCCGGTGGCGAAGGGCAGCGAAAGGACGGCAAGCTTGGCTCGGTTCATGTTTCTCCGTGTTTTCTCTTGGATGAGCGCAACCTGGCGCCACAATGGCGCCTGCGGGCTGCTTGATGAAACGGGGGAGTGCCGGTGCGTGGCTTGATGCGCCGCCGGCAAGGGATCAGGACGTCTGACCGGAGGCCTTGGAAAGTTCATCCGACCGCTGGGTCTCAGCGATCCGGATGAACACAGTCATCAGGAAGGACACCACCAGAAGCGCGGCGAGGAAGATCAGGCCGGTGGTGGCGGAGTGGCTCTGTCCCTTGATGTAGCCGATGGCGAACGGCCCGACGAAGCCGCCCAGATTGCCAATGGAGTTGATGACGGCAATCGACACGGCGGCGGTCGAGCGTGTCAGAAACAGCGTCGGCAGCGCCCAGAACGGCGACTTGAACGCATAGAGGCCAGCCAGGCTCACACTGATCAGCGTGATGGCGATATATGGATCGGACAGCAGGCCGGCGCCGAGCAGCGCGACCGCGGCCACCGCGAGCGGGATCGCCGAGTGTAGACGGCGCTCGTTGCGGCGGTCGGAATTGCGCGACCAGAAGATCATGACGATGGTCGCGAACAGGTACGGCAGCATGGCGATCAGGCCGACCTGCGTATGCGTCAGGCTGGCGGAAAAGCCCTTGATGATCTGCGGCATCCAATAACCCACGCCCAAGCTGCCGCACTGGTACACGAAGTAGATGAACGACAGGTACAGCACCTTCGGATTGCGCATCACCTTGAGAGTTCCCAGGTGCGCCGCGTTCGGGCGTGCCTGGCGGTCGCGTTCCAGTTCCTCCGTGATCCAGGCCTTTTCCGCCTCCGTCAGCCACTTCGCATCCTTCGGCCGGTCGGTCAGGTATAGGTAGCACAGAATGCCGCCGACCACGGCGGGCGCGCCTTCGAGCAGCAGCATCCAGCGCCAGCCACTCCACTGCAGCCAGTGGATGTTGTCCATGATCCATGTGCTCATTGGCGCGCCAATGATGTACGACACCGGGATCGCCGCCGTGAATAGCGCCACGGTGGTCGCCAGTTCCTTCGCCCGGAACCAGTAGGTCAGGTAGACGATGATGCCGGGAAAGAATCCCGCCTCCGCCACGCCGAGCAGGAAGCGCAGCACATAGAGCTGGGTTGGCGTCTGCACGAACGCCGTGGCGACCGACACTGCGCCCCACGTCAGCAGGATCCGCGCGATCCACCGCCGTGCGCCGAACTTGTTCAGCATCACGTTGCTCGGCACTTCGAACAGGAAGTAGCCGATGAAGAAGATGCCCGACACGAAGCCGAACGCCTCGCTGGAGAGCGCCAGGTCCTTGTTCATCTGGAGCGCCGCGTAGCCGATGTTGGCGCGGTCCAGGTACGAGATGATGTAGAGGACGAAGACGAATGGGATGATGTGCCAGGTGATCTTCCGGACCGTGGCCGCTTCGTTGAGGGGAGTCGTATCTTGCATGGCGATTGGCCCGGCGCTACCCGGTGCGTGAGGGGTTACGCGAGACGTTGCGGGGAAGGAGTGCGACGTGGTCATGCCTGCTGCCGCGAGAAGATCATGCAGACGGGGCTGCCTGATTGCGCGCTGAAGCTGGTCGGTTGCAGCCGGCCGCTGGCGTGGTCGATGCGCATGACGACGATCGAATCACTGTCCTCGTTCAGCACGTACATGAAGCGGCCGTCCGGCGTCGCGGCGAAAAAGCGCGGCGTGCGGCCCTGCGAGGATTCAGCGCCGAGGAAGCGCAGGTGGCCGGACTTCGCGTCGACCTGGAAGATGGCGATGGAGTCGTGCCCTCGGTTCGAGGCGTAGACGTAGTGGCCGCTGGCGTCCACCTCGATCTCCGAGGCGCGACTGTTTCCAGTGAAGGTGTCGGGCAGGCTCGACAAGACCTGAAGTGGGGTCAAGGCGCCGGTTCTGGCGTCGTAACCGTAGGCGGTGACGGTCGAGTCGAGTTCGTTGACGACGTAGGCAGAGCGTCCGCCCGGATGGAAGGCGATGTGGCGCGGGCCAGCGCCTTCGCGCGAGACCACGAAGCTCGGCGAGGCCGGCGACAGCTTGCCGTCGGCGAAGCGGAAGGTGAAGGTCCGGTCGAGCCCCTTGTCCGGCACGATCACGAACTGGCCGCTCGGGTCGAACGGGTTGAAGTGCGGCTTGGCTTGCTTCTGCTCGACGCGGTGCGGGCCGATCGGCCCGTCCAGCTTGACGAGTTGCGACAACTCGCCCAGCGAACCGTCTGCATTTAGCGGCAACACCGCCAGGCTTGCGCCGATGTGGTTCGAGACGACGATGTGTCGGCCGGTCGGATCGATGGCGAGGTGGACGGGGTTCTTGCCCTGCGTGCTCTGGCTGTTGATGAACTCGAGCTTGCCGCTCGCCTTGTCGACCGCGAAGGCGCTAATGTCGCTCAGGTCGCCGTGGACGGTGTAGAGGCGGTTGCCCGCGCGGTTCATGGCGAGGAAGGACGGATTGACCAGGTCCTTCACCAGTTGCGTCATCTGGAGCGCGCCGGTCGCGGTATCGACGCGGTACACGCTGATACCGTCGCCGCGGGCATTGCGTTCACGCGTGGTGCGCGAGCCTACGTATGCGTACATCGTTGTTCCTTGTGTGCTGGAGGGGGAGGTGGCGAGGGCGTCCTGTCGGGCGGCCTGCGCGTCGCGGGCGGCACCCATGCCGAGCAGGGAGGCGGCCGCAGCCGAGGCGCCGCCCTGCAATAGCCGGCGACGCGCGGGGTCGGGAAGCAGTGACTCGTCTCGATCAGAGGTGAGGTGCACGGCGTGTCTCCTGTTTTTCGCGGGATTCGGGTTTTCACTTGATTGCATTTTTACGCATTAATATGCAAAATGCAGTCATGGAAAACACCTACCGCCCCCTCGAAGGCCAGTTTCGTGCTGGCGACGTCACTTACCGTTTCGTGGATCTGCCGGGCGTGCTCGGCGACACGCTGCGACGGCTGCCCGTCGTCTTGCGCCTGCTCCTCGAGAACGTAGCCCGCAACATGGAAGGCGACGAGCGCGACGCCGCCATCGCAGCCATCGTCCGCTGGCTGGACCACGGCACGAGCGAGGACGAGATCGCCTTCCAGCCCGGCCGCGTGCTGATGCACGACACGACGAGCACGCCCGCGTTGGTTGATATCGCCGCCATGCGCGATGCGCTCGCCGAGGCGGGGGCCGATCCCGACGCGCTCAACCCGGTGCTGCCGGTGGACTCGTCGGTCGACCATTCGCTGGCGGTCGAATACTTCGCTCGGCCCGACGCCGCCGGCCTGAACCTCGATCTGGAAACCCGGCGCAACGCGGAGCGCTACAGCTTCCTGCGCTGGGCATCGAAGGCGCTGCGGGGCGTGCGCATCCATCCGCCGGGCACGGGGATCATGCACACCATCAACCTGGAGCAACTGGCGACGGTGGTGACGACCGTGCAACGGGGCGGCGAGACATGGGCCGTGCCCGACACGCTGATCGGCACCGACAGCCACACGCCGATGATCAACGGGATCGGCGTGCTGGGCTGGGGCGTGGGCGGACTGGAAGCCCAGACGGTGATGTTCGGCATGCCGGTGATGCAACGCATCCCCGACGTGATCGGCGTGCGCCTGACGGGCGCACTGCCCGCCGGGACGCTGGCCACTGACCTCGCCCTGACTGTGACGCAGCGTCTGCGGGCGATCGGCGTATCGGGCGAGTTCGTCGAATTCTTCGGGCCGGGCGTGTCGACACTGTCGGCCGGCGACCGGTCGGTGGTCGCCAACATGGCTCCCGAATACGGTGCGACGACGGGCTTCTTTGCCATCGACGTCCGCACGCTGGACTACCTGTGCACGACAGGGCGTGACGAAGCGGCCATCCGGTTGGTGGAAGCCTACGCCCACCGCGCTGGCCTCTGGTTCGAGCCGGACGCCGAACCGCGCTACACACGCGTGCTCCATATCGAACTGGACAAGGTGGGCCTGCACGTGGCCGGTCCGCGTCGCCCCCAGGACCTGCTGCCCTACACGGACACCGGCGCGGCACTCGCCGCCATCCCGTTCACGCCGGCGACAGGCGACAACATCCCGCGCCACCCGGTCGCCATCGCCGCCATCACGAGTTGCACGAACACCTCTGATCCGGCGCTGCTGGTCGCAGCAGGACTGGTCGCCCGCAAGGCTAGAACGTTGGGCCTGAAGGTCCCTGCCGGGATCAAGACCTCGCTCGCACCCGGATCGCCCGCCGCTGCGCGCTACCTCGAACGCGCCGGCCTGGTCGACGATTTGTCGGCAATTGGCTTCGATATCGTCGGTTTCGGCTGCAGCACCTGTATTGGCAACTCGGGGCCGCTGACCGAGCCGGTCCGCCAGATGATCGCCGACGGCTCCGCGCAACCGGTTGCCATCCTGTCGGGCAACCGCAACTTCCCGGGCCGCGTCCATCCGGACCTGAGCCTCGGGTTCATCATGTCGCCACCGCTGGTGGTGGCCTTCGCGCTGGCCGGTGACGCCGCGCGCAACCTCGGCACGGAGCCGGTGCAGATCGCGCCGGACGGCACCCCGGTCCATCTGCGAGACCTGTGGCCAACGCGGGAGGAAGTCGCAGGACTGGTGGCCGCCGGCGCCGAACCATCCGACTACCGCCAGGCCTTCGCCATGGCGTCGCAGAATCCCGCTTGGGCCGAGCTCCCGTCCGCGACGACGCCGTGCTACCCGTGGGACGAGACGTCAACCGCCCTGCGCCGGCCGCCGTTCGCCTCGCTTGATCAGGGCACGCAGCTTGGTGACTTTTCCGCCTATCCGCTGCTGGTCCTGGGCGACGACGTCACCACGGATCACATCTCCCCGGCCAGCGCCATCCCGAAGGACAGTTTCGTCGCCGACTTTCTCGTCAGCCGGGGCGACGACCGCGACGACCTCAACGTCTTTGCGTCCCGACGCGGCAACTGGGAAGTGATGATGCGCGCCGCCTTCTATAACAGGACACTTGTCAACCTGCTGAAGCCGGATGTGCCGACGGCGCATACGATCCACGTGCCCAGCGGCGAAGTGCGACCGGTCTTCGAGGTCGCGCAACGCTACCGGGACGAGGGTGACTCGGTGGTGTTGATCGCCGGCGCCCGTTACGGCACCGGCTCGTCGCGCGACTGGGCCGCCAAGGGCCAGCGACTGCTGGGAGTACGCGCGGTGATTGCGGTAAGCTTCGAGCGCATTCACCGTTCCAACCTGATTGGCATGGGCATCCTGCCGCTGCGGCTCCCCGACGGGGTGACGCCGCAGACGCTGGACATCCGGCCCGGCGACAAGGTATGCGTCGCCGCTTTGCCCGACACGCTGACACCCCGTTGCAAGGTGCCAGTGCGCATCGAGCGCCCGGACGGTTCGGTGGAAGCATTCGAAGCCACTGCCGCTGTGGAGACACGGCTCGAAGTCGAGCTGCTGCGGCGCGGGGGCGTGATTCCATCCATCCTACAGAAGACGCTGGCGGCGCAACCGAAGGCGACGGTCGCACCGTGACCGTGAGCGCGCGCGGCCGGCGGGTTGAAGACCTTATGAACCACGACCGATCCATTGCCACGCAGATCGTCGAACTGATCCAGTCCGAAGGGATGCCGGTCGGCGCCCACCTGCCGGCGCAGATGCTGGCCGACAAGCTGCGCGTGTCGCGCTCGCCCGTCAACGAAGCGCTGGTGCTGCTCCACGAGAAGGGCATCCTGACGCGCGAGCGCAATCGGGGCTTCTTCCTCGCTCAACCCGTGGCCGCGCCGGCTGGCGAACTCGCCACGCAACTGGGCCTGGCGGAGCCTGACCTGGCGGCCGCCGCCTATTTCCAGATCGCGGAAGACCTGCTGCAAGGCAAGCTGGAGACCGAGGTTTCCGAACAGTCGCTCAGGGCTCGCTACGGCCTGACGGCCACGCAGCTCAACACTGTCCTCAAGCGCATTGCGCAGGAAGGCTGGGCGGAGCGCAAGCCGGGTTATGGATGGGAATTCTCCTCGATGCTGACCACGCCGGATTCGCTGCTGCAGTCCTACCGACTGCGCCTCGCGCTGGAGCCGGCGGCCTTGCTGCAACCCGGCTACCGCATCGAGCGCAAGATCATCGAGCGGCTGCGCGCGGCGGAGAACCACTTGCTCGCCGGTGGCATCGAGACGGACACTGCCGACCAGCTCCATGATCGCGGGGTGCGTTTCCATGAGTCGCTGGTCGAGGGCTCTGGGAATCCGTTCTTCATCGACACCATCCGGCGCGTCAACCGCGTGCGCCGGCTGCTGTCCTATCGTTCAATGCGGCACCGCGAACGCTACGCCGAGCACGCAAAACAGCACTTGCACTTGCTTGACCTGCTGGCCCGGGAGCGCAACGACGAAGCTTCCGAAGCCATGCGCGAGCACCTCGAACACACGCTGACCGCGCTGGCGAAGATCAGCGAAATTCTTGAACCCTAGCCGTGACCCTCGCATGACCGTCGATAAAGACCTGCTCAATTCCTTCGCGCCAACCGGCGTGCTCCGCGCCTCGATCAATCTGGGCAACCCCATCCTTGCTGGACGCGCAGCCGATGGCTCTGCCTGCGGCGTTTCGGTCGACCTGGCCGGGGCGCTGGCGGAAAAGCTGGGCGTGCCACTGGAACTCGTCGTGGTTGATGCCGCCGGCAAGTCGGTCGATGTGGTGAGCAACGGGCAGGCTGACGTCGGCTTCTTCGCCATCGATCCAAAGCGCGGCGCAAGCATTGCCTTCACCGCGCCCTACGTGCTGATCGAGGGCTTTTATTTGGTGTCGTCGGATTCGTCCATCGTGACGAACGCCGACGTGGACCGGCCGGGCGTTCGCGTCGTGGTTGGCAAAGGCAGCGCCTATGACTTGTTCCTGACGCGCGAGTTGCAGCATGCGGAGATCATCCGTGCGCCGACATCGCCGACCGTCGTACGGACTTTTCTGGAGCAGGGCGCGGAAGTAGCCGCCGGGGTGAAGCAGCAACTTGAGGCGGACGCTGCGGGCAACGACAGTCTGCGTCTCCTGAGCGAGCGATTCATGGTCATCCGGCAGGCGATGGGTGTGCCGAAGGTGCGCGGAGAGCGGGCGGCGGCATTCCTTGCTGCGTTCGTCGAAGAGAGGAAAGCGACTGGCATGGTGGCTGATGCGTTAGGGCGCCACGGTATCCAGGGCGCTACGGTAGCGCCGCTCGAATAGACCAGCACCTCGCACAATCGCTGCGGTTGTGGCAACGGCGGCTGCGGACACACTGCCTCGGAAGTTGGATATACGCGACCGCATAGTTCGATGGGCCCGCAGGCGCCAGGGGACCGTTTCCGGGTCGATAGCAGCCGTAGCCAGTTCTTGAGGCGAATGACTGGAAATCGGGCAACTCGGTCGTCCGACGGTGTGAGGGCGGATGGCAGAGAATGTTAAGGATTGTTTGATGCCTGCCCTCGTC
>NZ_JFJV02000179.1:0-521 GCF_000611145.1 Cupriavidus sp. SK-3
CGCGATGGCGAAGGGCACCTGCGGTTGGAGAGAAGACAGACAACGATGAGCAAGGGTATCAACCTGCGCGCGGTCCTGGCCGCATACAATCTCCCCGAGAGTCTGAAATCGGCGTTCGCGGTGCTAGCTGCGGCGCACCTGCATTCGCCGCACAGTACAACCCGAGTCAGTGGTCGGTCGCTGTCGCAAATGTCGCAACGTCAGCGCGCGCAAGCGCTGCTGAAGATGTTTGTGGACCTTCGCGACGGCGGCTTCGCCCTCACAACGCCGTATAACCTCAGACAGAAGCACATTCAGTGGCTGGTGCGTTACTGGGTCCTGGAGCAGAAGCTGAACGTCGGGACGGTGGAACTGCGGCTGACACACTTGCGGGCTCTCACCTCCTGGATGGGTAAGACCAACATGGTTGGATCGCTCGACGACTACGTGGAACGGCCGGCAGACTACAAGCGGAGCTATATCGCGCGCGAGGATCGTTCGTGGGCGGGAAACGGGGTGGACGCCGTGGCGAAGATCGCGGA
>NZ_JFJV02000180.1:0-695 GCF_000611145.1 Cupriavidus sp. SK-3
TTGGCAAACAGGCACAGTCCGCCATCGCGCCAATACAGGCACTTGAGCAGATCGCCACGTTTGCCTCTGAAGATGAACACGTGGCCCGAGAAGGGGTCCTTCTGAAGTACCGTCTGCACCTTGGCCGCCAGGCCATCAAAGCCGCATCGCATGTCCGTAAAACCTGCGGCAACCCAGATTCGGGTGTTCGCCGGCGGCCCCATCATTGGCTCAGGCATTGCACCACCGTGCGCAGGACTTCCGGATCGACCCGGCCTTCAATGCTCACTTGCCCCTTGGCCAGTTGCAACCGTATGACCCCGGTGGGCGATGCTTCCGGCTGATCGCACTGGTTCCCTGCAGGAGGCACGTCGACCGATCCTTCGACTGCGGGTGCCTCAACGATGACGGGCAACAGCAGTGGGTCGTTCGCAACCTCAGGCGTGCCGAAATCGCCTGCTCTATACATGCGACGCCAGCGAAAGAGCATGTTCACGTTCAGGCTGTGTTCCAGCGCTAGCTTTGAAACAGAAACGCCTGGCACGCACGCAGCTTCTGCCAGCCTGCGTTTGAGTTCAATCGGGTGATTGCGGCTCCCGTGCAGGCGACCGCCCCGTTTTGCCACAGACTCCAAAGTAGTCCCCACCAAATTCTGATGGTGACTACTCTGGATACATTCACCTTACGCGTCTACACGGCCTTCAGCGGACGGTTAC
>NZ_JFJV02000181.1:0-2321 GCF_000611145.1 Cupriavidus sp. SK-3
GTCGCCACACCGGTCTTGCGCAGGTCGTTGATGATGTGGAAGATCTCCTTCACGATCAGCGGCGCCAGCCCGAGGCTCGGCTCATCCAGCATCAGCAGTTGCGGCTTGGCCATCAGCGCGCGGCCCACCGCCAGCATCTGGCGCTCGCCGCCGGACAGCGTGCCGGCATCCTGCTTGGCCCGCTCCTTCAGGCGCGGGAACAAGCCGTAGACCACCTCCATCTGGTCGAGGAAGTTCTTCTCCCCGGCGCGCTTGCGCCGATACGCCCCCAGCACCAGGTTGTCCGCCACGCTCATCGAGCCGAACAGTTCGCGCTTCTCCGGCACCAGGCACATGCCACGCGCCACGCGGCCCTCCACCGGTATGCCGGCGAGGTCGTGGCCGAGATAGGTCACCGCGCCGGCCGAGGAGCCGCTCACCGGCAGCGCCCCCATGATCGCGTTGAGCATGGTGGACTTGCCCGCGCCGTTGGGGCCGATCACCGTGACGATCTTGCCCGCCTCCACTTTCAGGTTGGCGCCGTGCACCGCTTCGACCTTGCCGTAGCGCACGTGGAGGTCTTTCACTTCGAGGATCAGGCTCATTGTCTTTTCCTTACTCCACGCCGCCGAGATAGGCTTCGAGCACCGCCGGGTTCTTCTGCACGTCCTCGGGCACGCCTTGCGCGATGCGCGTGCCGAATTCCATCACCACCAGGCGGTCGGTCAGATTCATCACGAAGTCCATGTCGTGCTCGACCAGCAGCACGCTCATGCCCTCGCCCTTGAGCTTCTTCAGCAGTTCCGCAAGTGCCTGCTTTTCCTTGTAGCGCAGCCCCGCCGCGGGTTCGTCCAGCAGCAGCAGCGCGGGATCGCAGCACAGCGCGCGGGCAATTTCCAGGATGCGTTGCTGACCCAGCGCGAGGCTGCCGGCCTCCATGTACATGCAGTCGGCCAGCCCCACGCGTTCGAGCTGGCGCGCGGCCTCGTGCAGCAGCTTGGCCTCTTCGTTCTGGTTCATGCGCAGGATCGCCGCGGTCACGCCGCCCTGCGCCGCGAAGTCACCGCGCAGGTGCGCGCCGATCGCCACGTTCTCCAGCACCGTCATGGTCGGCAGCAGATGCACGTGCTGGAAGGTGCGCCCGATGCCGCGCTTGACGATCTCGCGCGACGGCAGCCCGGAGATCTGCTCGCCACGGTAGAGCACCTCGCCGCGCGTGGCGGGCAGCACGCCGGTGACGAGATTGAAGGTGGTGGACTTGCCCGCGCCGTTGGGACCGATCAGGCCGATGATCTCGCCGGCGCGCACCTGGAAGCTGACGTCATTGACCGCCACCAGCCCGCCGAACTCCTTGCGCGCGGCCTTCACATCAAGGATCAGCTCGCCGGCCTGCGGCTTCGCCCGCAACGGCAACCGCTCGGCCTGCTCCGGCGCCGCCACCGGCGGCCCGCTCGGGAACAGCTTCTTGATAAAGGGCCAGATGCCATCGCGCGCGTACTGCAGCAACAGCACCATCAGCACGCCGAACACGATGGTTTCGAAGTTGCCGTTGGCGCCGAGCAGCTTGGGCAGCACGCCTTGCAGCACGTCCTTCAGGATGGTGAGGATGCCCGCGCCGAGCACCGCGCCCCACACATGGCCGACGCCGCCCACCACCGCCATGAACAGGTACTCGATACCGTAGTTCAGGCCAAAGGGCGTCGGGTTCACCGCGCGCTGCAGATGCGCGTAGAGGAAACCAGAGATGCAGGCGAGTACCGCCGCCACCACAAAGATCACCACCTTCATCCACGCGGTGTTGACCCCCATCGCCTCGGCCATGGTGCCGCCGCCCTTGAGCGCACGAATGGCGCGGCCCGGGCGCGAGTTCAGCAGATTCTGCATGGCGATCACCGCCAGCAGCACCACCGCCCAGATCAGGTAGAACATCGAGCGGCCGGAGGCCAGGTCGATGCCGAGCACGTTCAGCACCGGAATGCCGTTGAGGCCGTCGTATTTGCCGAGGAACTCCAGGTTGCCGAACAGGAAGAACAGCGACAGCCCCCAGGCGATGGTGGCCAGCGGCAGGTAGTGCCCCGACATGCGCATGGTGATCAGGCCGATCACATAAGCCGAGGCCATCGTGATCACCAGCCCCACCAGCAGGCCGAACCACGGCGACAGCCCGAACTGCGTGGTGAGGTACGCTGTGCTGTAGGCGCCCAGGCCAACGAAGGCGGCCTGCCCGAAGGAGGTCATGCCGCCCACGCCCGTGAGCAGCACCAGGCCGATGGCGACGATGCTGTACAGGCCGATGTAGTTGCCCAGCGTGATCCAGAACTCGGGGGTGGGGAGCACCGGCA
>NZ_JFJV02000182.1:0-2578 GCF_000611145.1 Cupriavidus sp. SK-3
CGTAAGCAGTCTTTCATCGGCGTCTATCAAATGGCAAGCTGAATGGTGATGATGTTCTCCACCTACTTCAGGAGAACATTGATGAGCGAAGCATCGCCGGAACTGATAGTTGTCAGCAGCAACAGCAGGGGTCGCAAGCGATACGACAAGGCCAGCAAGCGAGCACTGGTTGAGGCCTGTCTGCGGCCAGGGATATCCATCGCACGCCAGGCGCTGGAGAGCGGCGTGCACGTCAGCCTGCTGCGCAAGTGGATAGCGCAGTATCTGCTGGAGCGTGAGCGCACGATGAGTGATCAGGCGCCGGCTGTCGGCCAAGCGGCGGATTTCCCTGATCCGCACGGCGAACCTGTGCAACAGACGCAGACGAGAGTGATGACCGATAACCGACCCTCAGCATTCGTGGCCGTGGAGTCTCCCTCAGAGCCGACGTCAGTCGATCCGACCTCCGCCTGTATGGCCGTCGCGTTGCATGTGCGATTGCCCAATGGCGTCGAACTGGATCTGAGCCAGGCGGATCTCGCAGGGCTGACGATGATTGTCCAGATGCTGGGGAGGATGCCGTGTTCCGGTTCGACAGCGGGCTGAAGGTATTCCTGCATCGGGAGCCGGTGGACTTCCGGATGGGGATCAACGGGCTGTCGATTCTGGTGGAGCAAGCGATGTTGCTCAACCCGTTTGACCACTCGCTGTACGTGTTCGGTAACCGACGGTGCGACCGTATCAAGATCCTCGGCTGGGACGGTTCTGGTTTCTGGTTATTCCTCAAGCGATTGGAAGCCGAGGATCGCTTCGTGTGGCCGGACACGACCGATATCGTCACGCTCACCGTCGATCAGTTGCATTGGTTGCTGGACGGCATCGACATCGCAGTCATCAGGAAGCATCCCCAACGCATCTACGTGCGAACGAGTTGAACTCGCGCACGGGCATGTCGGTCCAAGCCGACATGCCCATCAACGTCACGATCACCGCTGAGGAACTCGAGGAGCTGCTCGCAGAACGCGACGCAGCGCGCCAGCTCCGCCTCGAACGTGATGAACTTCAGGGTGAGTTGCGCCTGGTAAAGGCTGAACGCGATCTGGCAGAAGAACGACTGCGTGCCTATCGGCGCGAACTGTTCGGCGCCAAGAGCGAAGCGCGTGATGCGGGCCAGCTCGGCCTGTTTAACGAGGCCGAAGCACTCGCCGCCAACGCACAGCCTGCACAGGAAGACCTACCAGGCACGAAGGTCGCCGCTCACACCCGCAACAAGCGTGGTCGCAAGCCCCTCGATCCCAAGCTGCCACGCGAAGTGGTGCGTCACGACCTGCCAGAGTCCGAGCGCTTCTGTGCAAACGATGGCCACGCGCTGGTCGAGATCGGCGTCGAGATCAGCGAACAACTGGACGTGATCCCCGAACAGGTCCGTGTCATCCAGCACCAGCGCGTCAAGCGCGCCTGTCCGTGCTGCGATCTGGGAATCAAGGTCACGCCTGCCCCGCCGCGTATCATCCCTCGTGGCCTGTTCACCGAATCGGCTCTTGCCTGGATTGCCACCGGAAAGTACCAGTTCGGCATGCCCCTGTATCGCCAGGCTGCATTGCTGCGCCGCTTCGGCGGCGACATCTCGGCGAATACCATCGCCGCCAGCATGGTGCGCGTGGGACAGGCCGTGCAGCCGGTGATCAACCTGCTGCGCGACACGCTGCTTGAGTCTGACATCATCTACGGCGACGAGACGATCCTCCAGGTCTTGAAGGAGCCGGGACGGCGGCCACAGACCAAGAGTTACATGTGGGCGCAAATGAACGGCTCCGGGCCGCCCGTGCGCTTGTTCAGCTACGCGTCGGGACGCGGCGCCAAACACGCCAAGGAAATCTATGCTGGCATCCGTCCAGGTGCGGCGTTGATGACTGATGGCTACGAGCTTTACAACGGCTTGGCGATCGAGCACCAGCTCATTCACCTTGGTTGTTGGGCCCACGCGCGGCGTGCCGTGATCAAGGCAGAGGAGGCTGTGCCCAAGGCCCTGCGCACGCCGCAATTGACGGCCACGCGCTTCGTCAAACTCATCGGCAAGTTGTTCGCCGCGGAATCGCGCTCGGCCGACTGGCCGTCAGCGCGGCGACAGCGGCTTCGTCGCCGATACAGTGCGCGTGTGCTACAAGCCATCGAGCAGTTGCTGCGCGACCAGTTGCCAAACGTAGTGCCTGGCAGCCTGCTTGGAAAGGCGCTGCAATACCTGCGCGGGCAGTGGCCCAAGCTCATTCGCTACGTCGAGAATGGGGATTGGCCAATTAGCAACAACGCCTGTGAAAACGCGATCAGGCCATTCGTGATCAGTCGCAAAAACTTCCTGTTCTCGACGTCCGTCGCCGGCGCAAAGGCCAGCGCGAACCTCTACTCGCTCATCGAGACCTGCCGCGCCAATGGCATCGAACCGTATCGCTATCTGACCTGGTTGTTCCAGCGCCTCCCGCTCGCACAGACTGCCGACGACTACACGGCGCTGCTGCCGTTGAACATGCCTGCTGCGCTCCACTGAGTCTTGCGTCTCACGCTGCAACGCTGAGGGGCGTCGTTAAAAGACTGCTTACGA
>NZ_JFJV02000183.1:0-3108 GCF_000611145.1 Cupriavidus sp. SK-3
CCGCAGGGGGGTGAAACCGCTTTTGACTTTAAGCCTTTGACGTTAATCTTTTGACGTTAAGCTTTTGAACTCAGGCTTTTATGACCCACCGCCGCTAACAACAACAACAACAACAACAACAACAACAACAAAATCACCTAAAACTAACCGTAACCTGATTCGACTGCCCCATCAACACCGGCATCAGCGCCCCCCGCCCAGGCACCTGAAACGCAAACACAAACCCCTTAGCCGCATCATCCCCGCTAAACGCCTCGGTAAGCCCCTCCGCCCCCGGCAGCAACACACAACGCTGCGCATTGCACAAATAAGCCTGCAGCTCATTAGGCGGCGTACTAGCAAAACTATATCGCCACCGCACGGTAGTAATAGCCCCCTCCGCCTGCGGCAAGTAACCGGTAGGCAAGATCGGCGGCGACATCGTCCGCAACCCCTTGCCATGCAGCGCAGGCCCGTTCACGGAAGCCGACCAGGAATGCAGCGGCCCGGCGGGCGCGGCCCAGGCCGCGCAGCAGGCCGCGGCCAGCAACGCAGCGCCAAGACGATGGCACCAGCCCCTCATAGCAAGCCGCGCAACTGCGAACGAAGCCGCGTAATAGCCTGGCTGCGAATCTGGCAGACCCGCGACTCCGTCACCTCCAGCACCGCCCCGATCTCACGCAAATTGAGCTCCTGGTCGTAGCACAACGACAGCACCAGCTTTTCCCGCTCCGGCAGCCGCTCGATGGCACGGATCAGCGCTTCGCGCATGCCGCTTTCCATCAGCACGGTGAGCGGGTTGCCATCGTCGCTGACGCTTAGGTGCCGGTCCAGGAAGTCCTCTTCGCCGGAGCGCTCGAAGTCCTCGTAGTGCAGCAGCTGGCAGCCATAGACTTCATTGAGCAGTGTCTGGTATTCGTCGAGCGGCAGCTCAAGCTCCTGCGCCACTTCGGAGTCGAGCGGCGCGCGGCCCAGCGTTTGCTCCAGGCCGCGCACGGTGCGTTCGATGCGCCGGGTGAACTGGCGCAGGCTGCGCGACTGCCAGTCGTTGGCGCGCACTTCGTCAAGCATGGCGCCGCGGATGCGCTGGCTGGCATAGGTCTCGAAACGCGCACCGTGGGTGTCCTCGTAGCGCTTGGCGGCGTCGAGCAGGCCGATCATGCCAGCCTGGATCAAGTCATCGAGCTGCACGCTGGCAGGCAGCTTGGCTGCCAGTTGCAGGGCGATACGACGCACCAGCGAGGCATGCGCCGTCACGGTGTCGGTCTGTTCGAGCTTTCCCTGAATCGTGTACATGGTGGAATTCTCGTGAGTCCTGGCTGCAGGCCCAGGCGTTTAAGCCAGGGCCGGGGCTGACGGCGCCAGCGGCGCCGTCGGGGTTGAACGGGAATCGGTGGACAAGGGCCAGCTGGCAATGCCCGTGGCGATGCGGCGTAGCGCGGCGGTAGCGGGCGCGGCGGGAAAGGCCTCCACCACGCAGCGGCCTAGTGCCACGCTGCGTTCCACCAGCGGGTCGTACGGCAGGCTGCCGGCGGGGCTCGCCTCGACGCCGAGATACTGGCTGGCGGTGCGCGCCAGATTGCCCAGCACGGCACTCGCGGCGGCATCGCCGGCGGCGGCGTTGATCACCAGGTGGAAGCGCCGGCAAGCGTACAGGTGATTGAGCCGCTTGATGCAGGCATAGGCGGCCTTGATCGAGGCCGGCTCCGCGCGCAGCACCACAACGAGGTTGTGCGCCGTGCCGGCTACCTGCGACAAGCCGCCGTCCGCGTCACCGCGGGCATCGGTGAGCACGGTGCGAAAGCCATTCAGCGCCTGCAGCCCGCCACCAGCCTGCGCACTGCCGGGCAACACCGCGATGGTGCCGGCCGGGCGCTTGCCCAGCGCGGCTTCCAGCGTCACGGTGCCGCCCAGCACGGCGGCCAGGGTGCCTTCCGGCATGGCACCGGCAAGGCGGGTCGCGCGGGCGCCGAAGCGGTCTTCATCGATGAGCAGGACGCGCTCGCCTTGCATGGCGAGTGCGTTGGCCAGCCCCAAGGCCACCGTGGTGGCGCCGGCACCGGCATCGCTCGCGACCACCGCGATGCGGCGCGTGGCGCGGGGCGCCAGCATGCGCCGCAAGCTTTCCGCCTGGTCGGAGGCGAGTGAAGTCACGTCTTATTCTCCCTGCGTCAGCGTTTGCAACACGCGGCTGCCGTTCATGCTCGCTTCGAGCAGGCCGGCGGCGTCGCCGGGATGAAAGGCCTCCTGCGGCGTTTCGTGGGTGGCGCACGGCGTGGCGCGGCCACCTCGGCCGGGGTAGTTCTCCAGCACGTCGAGCAAGGCCAGCAAACGGCCGAGGCCTTCCACCAGCACGGCGGCGGCCGGCATCTGGCGGGCGGGCGCGCGGCCGGTCAGCCGCGCCAGGAACGCGGCGGCGCTGTCGTCGCACGCTTGCTCCAGCCGCAGCGCGGCTACCGCCATCTGCAGGGCGAGCAGACGCGCGCAGGCTTGCGCTTCGGCCAGCGAGGATTCGTTGCCGCCTGCCTGCCCGCCCTGCCCCAGGTGATCCATTGCGTGGCGCAGCGTGCGAAGTTGCGCTTCGCCGGCTTCAGCCCAGCGGGCCCAGCGGGCCAGTTGCACGCCCTCGGCCGACAATGCCGGGTCGCACAGCAGGTAGTGAACCGCTAGCGTCTGGCCGTTCTCGCGATCGACCACGCGCGACACCAGCAGGCCGGCCTCGATGCCGCTCTCGGCGGCGCCGCGCGTGCCACGTGCCTGGCCCTCAAGCACGCGCACCGGCGTTTGCGCGATCCACTGCACGGCGTCGCGGCCGCGATAGTCGATGTCTTCCACCGCGTGGAAGGTCAGCGTTTCGGCCAGCGCATCGAGCTTGACCGCCGCGCCACCGCTGACCACGCGCGTGGTCTTGCGCGCGGCGGCAAGCCAGCGCTCGCCGGCTTGCTGCCAGCGCGCCAGCGTGGCGGCGGCGGGCATGGCATCCAGCAGATTGACCACGGTACGGGCGGCGGCGATGGCGGCGCACAAGGTGGCAGCGTCGGCTTCCCATCCGCCTTGCCCGGCTTGCAGCGCCGGGCCGGTGCGGCCGGCGGGCGCGGCGGCGGCCGCCAGCGGCAGGCCGTCGCGGTC
>NZ_JFJV02000184.1:0-127 GCF_000611145.1 Cupriavidus sp. SK-3
CCAAACTTCCTGTCTCCTGTCTCCTGTCTCCAGTTTCATGCACTAGCTGCCACTTGCGATCCGCCGGTTTGCTCACATCCCAACGGGGGAAGACGGCCGCGGGAGCGAGGCGCCAAACGACCGATTG
>NZ_JFJV02000184.1:349-1704 GCF_000611145.1 Cupriavidus sp. SK-3
CGTTTCGATCTCCGCCCCGAATCGGCGACCCCACCATCGCCGATGCGATTCTCGATCGACTGATGCACCTCATTCACCGCATCACGCTGGCCGGCGACTCAATGAGAAAGACTGCTCAAAAAACGAGCACTACATCCAGCGGCAACCCCACTGCCTAGCCTGGCAGAGTAGAATCCGTCCCTGCGCAACACCCTCGACCCACCGCCGGTCACAACGCCGGAATCGCCGGTCACATTCAACCGGAAACCGCGGGGACACTGCGGTCACGATAAACCGGAATCACTGGTCACGATGCCGGAATCGGCGGTCAGAATCACCGGAATACGCAATGAATCCAGATTCAATTTTCTCCAACATCGACAAGGCGGCCGCAGAGGCTCGCGCACAGGGTGACAAATGGATTGTCATCGATTGCATTTACGAACACCTCGGCGCGCTGGAAAGCCAAGACTATCAACAAGTCCTGGCGCGCATATTGGCCCTGATCGAAAAGTATCCCGAGCTGGATTATGGTGGTCCTGGCCCCTTCGGGTCGCTGATTGAGCGCCAGCCCGTCGGCGTCTATGCAGCGCAGTTGCTGGCGTCACTAAAGCGGCAGCCGAGCACGCAAGTGGTAGCGTTCCTGGACCGTATGATGCGCATGGACGAAGCTGAGCGCGATGAGCAAGGCGGCCCAACCGTTGCGGCCTTCGTGGATGCGCTTAGCGCGGTGCTGCAACATCCCGCCGCGGACGACGATTGCAGAGAGTTTGCGCGGATGTGCCTGACTCCGTGAGCGGAAAGAACAGCATTGGGCTGAGGTTGGTATCGCTGTCCTGGCACCCGGCAAGGCGCGCCGGTGAGCGTGGTAGCCAACTCGACTGACGCCCAACAGCCGGCACGCCGAACTGACAGAGACAGCCTTCTCTTGCAGGTGGGTTACCACCCGATAACTCACTTGAGTTCTCGTGCAAAGAAGGCCGAGGCCTTTTTTAGGATGCTGTTGTCCTCCCGCAACTGCCGGTTCTCAGCCTCCAACTGCCGAATGCGCTGCTGCTCTGCCGTTAGCGGCTTGCCAATTCCTGTACCGCTCGCCAGTTCCGAATCGTACTGCGCCAGCCATCGCCGCACTGCCGTCTCTCCAAGCTCCATCGTCCGGCAAACGTCGCCCACCGATAGACCCTGGTTTTTCACCATCCGTACAACTTCCAGCTTGAAGCTGGCATCAAATTGTCGGCGTTGTCTTGTCGTCTGTTTCCTCGTCGATATGGATTGTCGATCCTATCGACCTGTCCGAGGAAATTAGACCACTGCAGTGCTTTGACTTCAACTTCAACTTCAACTACAAAGGCTTAAAGTCAAAGGCGGTTTCACCA
>NZ_JFJV02000185.1:0-13339 GCF_000611145.1 Cupriavidus sp. SK-3
GCCGCCGCGGCCCTGCGCGCGCCGCTGCGCGACGCGCTGCTGCTCGTCGAATGGGCGGCCGCGCTGTTCGGCGAGAAGGTGCGCTGGCGCGAGCAGGTAATGTCGGTACGCGATCGCCCCGCCGCTGCCGCCGCGCCCCGCCCGGAGTTTGCCAACCCGCACTCCGGCCCCGTTCCGCAGCAAGGCAGCGGCGCGCAAGCCGTCACGGGCTTTGCCGCCGGCATGATGGCCCGGCCCCTTTCCTTGCAGGCCGATGGCGCGGACAATGACGAGCGCGACCGCTCTCCCGCCCTGTCTGCAAACGGCATGATTCCACAGAGACCGCTATGAGAACGCTCTTCCTGCAGGCTCCTTCCTTCGATGGCTTCGACGGCGGCGCCGGATCGCGCTACCAGGCCAAGCGCGAGATCAAATCGTTCTGGTATCCCACCTGGCTGGCCCAGCCCGCCGCGCTGGTGCCCGACAGCCGCGTGCTGGATGCGCCGGCCGACGGGCTGGACGCGCAGGCCACGCTGGATATCGCCGCCGGCTTCGACCTGGTCATCATCCACACCAGCACGCCGTCCTTCCCGACCGACGCGAAGTTCGCCGAGGAACTGAAGAAGCGCAAGCCCGGCGTGCTGATCGGCATGGTGGGCGCCAAGCCGGCGGTAGACCCGGGCGGCACCCTGGGCGCCAGCACCGCCATCGATTTCGTGTGCCGCGAGGAATTCGACTACACCTGCCAGGACGTGGCGGCGGGCAAGCCGCTCAAGGACGTGCCGGGCCTGAGCTACCGCCTGCCGGACGGCTCGCTGGAGCACAACGGCCCGCGCCCGATGATAGAAAACATGGACGCACTGCCCTTTGTGGCGCCCGTGTACAAGCGCGACCTGAAGATCGACAACTACTTCATCGGCTACCTGAAGCACCCCTACGTGTCGATCTACACCGGCCGGGGCTGCCGCTCGAAGTGCACCTTCTGCCTGTGGCCGCAGACCGTGGGCGGGCACCGCTACCGCACCCGCTCGCCGGAGAGCGTGATCGCCGAGGTGAAGTGGATCAAGGAGAACATGCCCGAGGTGAAGGAGATCATGTTCGACGACGACACCTTCACCGACTTCAAGCCGCGTGTGGAAGAAATCGCGCGCGGGCTGGGCAAGCTCGGCGTGACGTGGTCGTGCAACGCCAAGGCCAACGTGCCGTACAGCACGCTCAAGATCATGAAGGAAAACGGGCTGCGCCTGCTGCTGGTGGGTTACGAATCCGGCGACGACCAGATCCTGCTGAACATCAAGAAAGGCCTGCGCACCGACATCGCGCGACGCTTCACCGAGGACTGCCGCAAGCTCGGCATCACCATCCACGGCACCTTTATCCTGGGCCTGCCGGGCGAGACCCGCGAGACCATCGAGAAAACCATCGCGTACGCCAAGGACATCAACCCGCACACCATCCAGGTATCGCTGGCGGCGCCCTATCCGGGCACCACGCTGTACCGCCAGGCGGTGGAAAACGGCTGGCTGGAAGAGAACAAGGTCATCAACCTGGTCAACGACAAGGGCGTGCAACTCGCCGCGATCAGCTACCCGCACCTCTCCAGGGAGGAGATCTATCACGGCGTGGAGACCTTCTACAAGCGCTTCTACTTCCGCCCCGGCAAGATCTGGGAGATCGTGCGCGAGATGCTGGGCAGCTGGGAAATGATGAAGCGGCGCCTGCGCGAAGGCGTGGAGTTCTTCCGTTTCCTGCGTTCGCACGAAGCGTGAGCCCGGCGCAAGACAAGATGACAGGGCAGACCGCGGTGGCATCGCCACGCGCGCTGATCCTCACCGCGGACGATTTCGGGCTGCATCCCGCCGTCAACGAGGCGGTTGAGATGGCCTGCCGCGATGGCGTGCTCAACGCGGCCAGCCTGATGGTGGCCGCGCCTGCCGCCGCCGACGCGGTGGCGCGCGCGCGCCGCCTGCCCGGCCTGCGGGTGGGGCTGCACCTGGTGCTGGCCGACGGGCCCGCGATGCTGCCGCCCGCGCGGATCCCGGCGCTGGTCGACGCGCAAGGCCGCTTCGGCTCCGCCATGGCGCGTGACGGCTGCCGCTTCTTCTTCCTGCCCGGGGCGCGGCGGCAGCTTGCCGCCGAGATCCGCGCGCAGTTCGAAGCCTTTGCAGCCACCGGGCTGGCACTGGACCACGTCAACGCCCACAAGCATTTCCATCTGCATCCCACCGTGCTGTCGCTGACGCTGGCGATCGGCCGCGAGTTCGGCCTGCGCGCCGTGCGCCTGCCGCGCGAGCACCGCGCGCCGCTGCTGCTGCGGCCCTGGCTCGCGCTATTGCGGCGCCGCCTTGCCGCCGCGGGCGTGGCGCACAACGATTACGTGGTGGGCATCGCCAATAGCGGCGCCATGGACGAAGCCACGCTGCTGGCCGCGCTCGCGCGCCTGCCCGCGGGCGTGGGTGAGATCTACTTCCATCCCGCCGTGGTATCGGGCGCAGAGGTCACGGCCACCATGCGCGGCTATCGCCATGCCGACGAACTGGCCGCGCTGCTGTCGCCGCGCGTGCGCGCCGCGCTGGACCGGACCGTGCCGCGCCGAGGCGGCTTCGCCGACGTGCTGGCCCCGGCATGAAGGGCACGACAATGCTGGCGGCAACACCAGCGGCAACCCTGGCCGCAAACACGCGATGAAGCGGCTGATCTACCTGTCCGGCCTGCTCGGCCTGCTTGGCCTGACCCTGCTGATCAGCCACGAGGGCGCCAGCGACGTGGCCCGCATCGTCGCCGATGGCGGCTGGCTGCTGCTGCTGCTGGTGCCCTTCCACGCGCTGCCGCTGCTGCTGGACGCACAGGGCTGGCGCGTGCTGCTGACCTCGGCCGATCCCGAAGAGCGCGCCGGCCTGGGCTTCCTCTGGTGGGTGGCCACCGTGCGCGAAGCCGTCAACCGGCTTCTGCCCACCGCCAGCGTGGGCGGCGAACTGGCCGGCATCCACCTGACCCGCCTGCGCATCCGCGACACCACCGCCATCACCGCCAGCATCGTGGTGGAAGTCATGGTGACGCTGTTCGCGCAATACCTTTTCTCCGCGCTGGGCGTGATGTTGCTGATACTCGCGATGCACGATGGCGGCCAGGCGTGGGTGATCCTGCTCGGACTGGCGCTATCGCTCCCCGTGCCGGTACTGTTCGCGCTCTCGCTGCGTCACAGCGCGATCTTCGAGCGCCTGGAGGGTGCCGCCAGGCGCCTGTTCGGCGGGGACCACAGGCTGGTGGCGCTGATCGACGGCGCTCGCCTGGACGCCGCCATCCGCGCGCTCAATGCGCGCCACGGCGAACTTGCCGCCGCGCTGGCCTGGCAGCTTGCCGGCTTTCTCGCGGGCACGCTGGAAATCTGGTTCGCGCTGATGCTGCTGGGCCATCCGGTGCCGTTCTGGCAGGCCATCGCCATCGAATCGCTGACCCAGGCAGCGCGCCATGTCGCCTTCTTCGTGCCGGCCGGGCTGGGCGTGCAGGAGGCCGTCGTGATGCTGCTGGGCCATCTGCTCGGGGTAGACCCGCAGGTGTCGCTGTCGCTGGCGCTGGTCAAGCGCGCACGCGAGGTGATGTTCGGCGTGCCGGCTTTGTTGTCATGGCAATGGGTGGAACTGCGCCGCTGGCGGCGGGAGGCGGCGGCGCTAAGGTAAGTGCCAACCCGCGCCGCAAGCGACTCCGCTTTCCGCCTGCCCCCCCGCAAATCGCGGCGGCCGCTTCTCCAGGAACGCACGCACGCCTTCGCGCGCATCGGCGCTCCCGGCCCGGGCCACAAGCAACGCTTGCTCAAGCGCCAGATGCTCCTGCAGGCCTCGCGCCGGCAAACCGCCGCACAAGGTCTTGATCGCGGCCAGCGACCCGCCCGCGGCACTCGCCAGCCGGGCCACCAGGGCCTCGGCGGCATCGGCCAGTCCGTCGTCCGGGTACAGGGCATCGATCACGCCGTGCTGCAGGCAGCGCTGTGCGTCAATCGTTTCACTGAGCATCAGCCACTGCTGCGCCCGCATCGCGCCGACGCGCCGGGCCAGGAAATACGAGGCACCGGCATCGGGCGACAGACCGATCGCGGCGTAGCCGGTGCGCAGCGTGGTCGATGCCGCGCCGAGCACGAAGTCCGCGCACAGCGCCAGGCCGATGCCCGCACCGGCCACCGGCCCGCTGACCGCGGCCACCACCGGCAGCGGCGCAGTGGCCAGCCGGTAGAGCGCCGGATGGAGCGGGGTGAGGATGTCGTCTACCAGCTTATCCAGCGCCGTTCCCGCGGCGGCGAATTCGTCGATGTTGCCGCCGGCGCAGAAAATGCGGCCTTGCGCCGCCAGCAGCACCACGCGCGGCTTGCGCTCCAGCACTTCGTCGATGGCACGCACCAGCGCGCGGCTTGCCGCGAGCGTCAGCGAATTCGCGCGTTCCGGCCGGCTCAAAAGGATGCGGCCGATATCGTCGGCCACGCCCCAGCTCACCCCTTCCGATTGCTGCATGGGATCCTCCGTACCTGAATCGAAATCGATCGCCGGCGTCATGCCGTGAGCTTGCGCGCGATCAGTTCCTTCATGATCTCGTTGGCGCCGCCGTAGATGCGCTGCACGCGCGCGTCGGCATACAGGCGCGCGATCGGGTACTCCATCATGTAGCCATAGCCGCCAAAGAGTTGCAGGCATTCGTCCGTCACCTTGCCCTGCTGCTCGGTGCACCACCACTTGGCCATGTAGGCCGCCGTATCGTCCAGCGTGCCGTCGAGCAGGCGCTGGATGCAGTCGTTGACGAAGCTGCGCACCACGTGGGCGAGCGTGGCGCACTCGGCAAGCTTGAAGCGCGTGTTCTGGAAGTCGTACAGCGACTGCCCGAACGCCTTGCGCTGCTGCGTGTAGTCGAGCGTCAGCGCCACCGCGCGCTCGATCACGGCCGCGGCGGGCACGGCAAGCAGCATGCGTTCGTACGGGAGCTGGCTCATCAGTTGCGCGAAGCCCCTGCCTTCCACCTCGCCCAGCAGGCAGTGCGCCGGCACCCGCACGCCGTCGAAAAACAGCTCGGCAGTGTCGGAGGCATGCTGGCCCAGTTTCTCCAGCCGCCGCCCTACCCGGAAGCCCGCCAGGTTCTCCGTCTCCAGCACCACCAGCGACACGCCCCGGCTGCCGGCTTCGCCGGTGCGCACCGCCACCACCAGCAGGTTGGCGGTGAAGCCGTTGGTGATGAAGGTCTTGGCGCCGTCGATCACGTAGTCGTCCCCTTCACGCCGGGCGCGCGTGCTCAACGCCTGGAGGTCGGAGCCGCAGCCGGGCTCGGTGAGCGCAATGCCGGCCAGCATTTCGCCACTGGCGAGCCGGGGCAACCAGCGCTGCTTCTGCGCCTCGGTGCCGTAGTCCAGGATGTAATGCGCGGCGATGGTGTGCACGGCGGTATTGGCGGGCACCTCGGCCTTGGCCAGTTCGTCCTGCACCACGCACTGGTAGGCAAGGCTCGCGCCCGCTCCGCCATAGGCCTCCTCCATTTCGGGAAGCAGGAATCCCATCTGCCCGAACGGGCCCCAGACCTCGCGCGGGATGTAGCCCTGGCGGCGCCAGCCATCCAGGTGCGGCGCCAGTTCGCCGGCGACGTAGCGGCGCACCTGCTCGCGAAAGGCTTCGATCTCTTCGTCCATCCACTGATGGCGGTACGGTTGTGGCAGCATGGCTCAGATCCCCGTCAGGCCGCCGCTGCACATCAGCGTCTGGCCACTCACATAGTCCGACTCCGGAATGCAGAACATGTACACCGCGCCGGCCGCCTCGTCGGGGGTGCCGCCGCGGCCCAGCGGGATACCTCTTTCCATCGCTGCCATCAGGTCCGGGTTGACGCCGACCTTGATCTCCCGGCCTTCGATATTGGCGGTGGCCTCGTCCGCGGTGCTGCCGGTCAGGCGGGTCTTGATCAGGCCATAGGCCACGCAGTTGACCGTCACGTTCATGCGGCCCCATTCCTTGGCCAGCGTCTGCGTCATGCCGACGATGCCGGCCTTGGCGGTGGAGTAATTCGCCTGGCCGGCGTTGCCGAACAGGCCGGCGACCGAGGATGTGTTGATTACCTTGCGCACCACGCGCTTGCCGGCCTCGGCCTCGGCCCTGGCCAGCCCCCGCAGCACCGGTTGCGCCGCGCGCAGGATGCGGAACGGCGCCGTCAGGTGGCAGTCGAGCATGGCGTACCACTGCTCGTCGGTCATCTTCTGGATCACGTTGTCCCAGGTGTAGCCCGCGTTGTTGACGATGATGTCCAGCCCCTTGTACGCATCGACGGCGGTGCCGATAAAGCGCTCGGCGAAGTCCGGCGCGGTCACGCTGCCGACGCAGGCCAGGGCTTCGCCACCGGCGGCGCGGATGGCCTGCACCACTTCCCCGGCCGGTTCGGCATCGAGATCGTTGACGACGATGCGCGCGCCTTCGCTGGCCAGCTTGAGCGCGATCGCGCGGCCGATGCCGCGGCCCGAGCCGGTGATGAGGGCGACCTTGCCTTCGAGTTTGCGAGTCATGGGTGTGTCTCCTTCCTGGCGGTTCAGGGCAGCGCGACCAGCGCTTCGCCCGCGATCCTGGTTTGTCCGAACTGATTGGTGCTCTGCACCTCGATGCGCACGCAGCGTTCGCCGTTGATGTCGAGCTTTTCGACGACGCGGCCGCCGCATTGCATGATGTGGCCCAGGTGGGTGATGCCCTGGAAACGCACGTCGAAGCGGCGCAGTTGCGATTGCGGCGCCCAGCCGGTCAGCAGCCGGCCCAGCCACGCCATGCCCAGCATGCCGTGCGCGAACACGTCCGGCATACCGGCGCTGCGCGCGAAGTCGAGATCGATGTGGATCGGGTGATGGTCTCCGGAGGCGCCGGCAAACAGCGCCAGCGTGCGGCGGTCGACCGGGGGCAGCGTCAGTGCGGGCAGCGTGTCGCCGACCTGTATCGAATCCATGTCAGGGGTTGTCATGTCCGCTCCCTCAGTTGCGCACCACGGTCAGCGACCGCAACCGGCCCACGGGCTCGCCGCGCTGGTTCGCTACCTGCGACTCGGTTTCGATGAATTCGAGCCCGCCGCCCTTCTTCTCGTAGATATCCTTGACCCGGGAGGTGACCGTCACCGTGTCGCCGGCAACGATGGGCCCCAGATACTCAAAGCTCTGCTCGCCGTGCAGCACCTTCCGGATCGGCACGCCGAGCCGTTCGAGCAGGCCGAACATCGCGCCGGAATCAAGCTCGGCGGTGAACAGGAAGGTGGGCGGCGCGGGAAGGTCGGCATAGCCGGCTTCGCGCGCGGCGGACTCGTCGAGATAGACCGGATTGGTCTCGCCGATGGCCTTGGCGAAGAACTTCAGCCGGCCGCGTTCGACGGGCAGCACCGAGCTGCCGATCTCGTGGCCGATCCATTTTTTGTCGACCATGGTCAGGCTCGCTCGTAGAGGGTGACGACGCAGGCGCCGCCCAGCCCCAGGTTATGCTGCAGCGCCAGCCGCGCGCCGTCCACCTGCCGCGCCCCGGCGCGCCCGCGCAGTTGCTCGACCAGTTCCGTGCATTGCGCCAGTCCCGTGGCGCCGAGCGGGTGGCCCTTCGACAGCAAACCGCCCGACGGATTGGTGACCACCTTGCCGCCGTAGGTGTTGTCGCCATCCACCACGAACTTCTCCGCGCCGCCGGCCGGGCACAGGCCAAGCGCCTCGTAGGTGATCAGCTCGTTATGGGCAAAGCAGTCATGCAGCTCCACGACGCCGATGTCCTCGGGTCCGACGCCCGCGGCTTCGTACACTTGCCGGGCGGCGCTGCGCGTCATGCCGAAGCCGACCACGTCTCGCATATCGCGCGTGCCGAAACTGTCTGGCGTATCGGTGGTCATGGCCTGGGCGCGGATGCGTACCGTCGCGTCAAGGCCGTGTTTCTTCGCGAACGCCTCGGAAACCAGGATCGCCGCTGCCGCGCCGCAGGTCGGCGGGCAGGCCATCAGCCGGGTCATCACGCCGGGCCAGAGCATCGGCGCGGCCATCACCTCCTCCTCGGTCACCACATTGCGAAACAGCGCCAGCGGATTGTTGGCAGCGTGGCGGCTGGCCTTGGCGCGTATCTTGGCGAAGGTCTCGACCCTGGTGCCGAACTCCTGCATGTGCGCGAGGCCCGCGCCGCCAAAGTAGCGCAACGCGAGCGGCAGTTCGACGTCGGTCAGCTCGGCCGCGAGCGCGTCGAAGCGTTCGAACGGGCTCGGCCGGTCGTTGAACACCGAGCCCAGCGCGCCCGGCATCATCTGCTCGAAGCCGAAGGCCAGCACGCAATCGGCCATGCCGCTGGCCACCGCCTGGCGGGCCAGGTACAGGGCGGTCGATCCGGTCGAGCAATTGTTGTTGACGTTGATCACCGGGATGCCGGTCATGCCCACTTCGTACAGCCCGCGCTGGCCGGCGGTGGAGTCGCCGTAGACGTAGCCGGCGTACGCCTGCTGCACGCTGGCGTACTCGACACCGGCGTCGGCCAGCGCGGCACGCACGGCCGCGGCCACCATCACTGGATAGGGCTCGCTCGCGCCCGGCTTGGTAAATGGAATCATGCCGGCGCCGGCGACGATCACGGATGAGGTCATGGGTACTCCTTGCGTATGGTTAAGTTCAGCCCACTTGCCGCTGTTGCCCTTCCCAGAAGGGCTTGCGCAGTTCGGTCTTGAGAATCTTTCCCGCGCCGGACAGCGGCAACGCGTCGCGGAACTCCACGCTGCGCGGGCATTTGTAGCCGGCGATCAGCGACTTGCAGTGGGCGATGATTTCGCGGGCCGTGGCGGCTGTGCCGGGCTTGCTCACCACCACGGCATGCACCGCCTCGCCCCACTCGGCGCTCGGCACACCGATGACGGCGCTGGCCATGACCGCCGGATGCTGGGCGAGCGCGTTCTCCACCTCGGCGGAGTACACGTTTTCGCCGCCGCTGACGATCATGTCCTTCAGGCGGTCGACGACGAAGATAAAGCCGTCCTCATCCATGTAGCCGCCGTCGCCGGTGTGCATCCAGCCATCGCGCACGGCCGCGGCGGTCTGCTCCGGCTTGTTCCAGTAGCCTTGCATCACGGTGGGCCCGCGCACCGCCACTTCGCCCACCGTGCCGCGCGGCACTTCGCAGCCGTCACCGTCGACGATGCGGACTTCGGAGGTGTAGCTGGCGCGGCCTGCGGAACGCAGCTTGCCCAGCTCGCGCCCCTGCCGCGTGTGATACCAGGCGGGATTGATGGTCGCCAGCGGCGACAGCTCGGTCATGCCGTAGGCCTGCACGAAACCCACGCCGGGCAGTGCGGCCATGGCGCGCTCGAGCACGGCTTCGGAGATCGGCGAGGCGCCGTAGGCGATGGCCTGCAGCGCGCTCAGGTCGCGCGGCTGCTTCATCGCTGGATGATCGACCGTCATCTGGATCATGGTCGGCACCAGCAGCGTATGGGTGACGCGGTCGCGCTCCAGCGTATCGAGCAGCAGCTCGGGGTTGAACGCCGGAATGATCGCGTGCGTGTTGCCCTCGATCCAGTGCGGCATCGCCAGTCCCATGTCGGCCAGGTGGAACATCGGCGCGGCATGCAGGTAGGTGCCGCCGGGCGTGGCCAGCCCCTCCGCGCGCAGCGCCAGGCCGGAGCTGCACAGGTTGGCGTGGCTCAGCATGACGCCCTTGGGGAAACCGGTAGTACCGCCCGTGTAGAAGATGCCGGCGAGGTCCTCGTCCCGCCGCACGGCATCGGGTACCGGCGCGGTGCTGGCCAGCAGTGCCTCGTAGCCGTGCATGCCGGGTGGCACCTCGCCGTCGCCGCAGTAGATCAATTCGCGCAGCGTGACCGCATCGCGGCGAAGCTGCGCGGCGAGCGGTCGAAACGTTTCGTCGACCAGCAGGATGGTCGAGCCCGAGTCGTCCAGCGAATACAGGATCTCCGCCGCCGACCAGCGGGTATTGCAGGGGTTCAGCACGCCACCGGCCCAGGGTACCGCCATCTGGTATTCGAGAAAGCGGTCTGAGTTCAGCGACAGCATGGCAACGCGGTCGCCGTTCTGCATGCCCAGCTTTTGCAGGGCGCCGGCCAGGCGCGCCACGCGATCGGCCAGCTGGCGAAAGGTCCGCTGGCGGCCGCCGCAGCGCACCGCGATGCGTTCGGGGTGTTGTTGCACTGCACGATGCAATGCCTGGGTGAGGTACATGGATGTCTCCGTCGCGTTTCGTGAAAGCGCTGGCGTGTTGTATTGTTTGTGCTGCCCATGGTAGAAACGCGCCGCGAAGCGTGCAATTGCGCTTCACGTCGAATGCATGGCAGAAGACCTCAATCCGCGACTCCCGCCCGATTCATGTCCCCTTCCCCGGTCACCATCTCGATCGCCTTAGTGCACGGCATGCTTGCCGGGGTGCAGGCCCGCGGCCAGCCTTGCGACGTCTACCTGGCCGACGCCGGCATTGCGCCGGCGTTGCTGCAGGAGGCCGGGGCGCGCGTCACCGCGGACCAGTACATCGGCCTGTTCCGCTCGCTGATCGACCGCCTCGGCGACGAGGGCCTGGGCTTCCTGTCGCGGCCGCTCAAGCCCGGCAGTTTCGCCCTGACGGCACGCTCGGCGCTGGGCGCGCCCGACCTGGAGACGGCCATCCGGCGTATTGCGCGCACCTTCCGGCTGGTGCAGGACGACGTCGAACTCGTGCCGGTGCGCGAGGCAGACCTGGCCGGACTGGCCCTGCAATTCACCGGTACGGCGGCTGCGCCGCCGGCCTTCCTGCACGAGATGTTGCTGCGTGTGTTCTGGCGATTGCTGGCCTGGCTGGCGGGTGGGCAACTACCGGCCGCGCGCTTCGACTTCGCCTTCGCCTGTCCGCCGCATGTGGGCAGCTACGGCAAGGTCTTTCCGGCTCAGCTGCATTTCGGGCAGGCGCGCTCGGCCATCTGGTTCGACGCCGTGCGGCTGGAGAGCCCCGTGCGCAGGGATGCCGCCGCGTTGCGCACCTTCCTGGCGGAAGCGCAGGCCAATGTCATCATGCCGCGCCGCCGCGAAGAAATGACCAGCGCGCGCGTGCGCGGCCATCTGCAGCATACGCAACCCGGCTGGCCGGACCTTGCCGCCACCGCCGACGCGCTGCACATGTCGGTCTCCACGCTGCAGCGCCGCCTGGCCACGGAAGGCACCTCATTCCAGGCGCTGAAGGATGAACTGCGCCGCGACATCGCCATCGTCCGGCTGAACACCAGCAAGGTGCCGCTGGCCGCGCTGGCGCAGGAACTGGGATTTACCGACAGCGCGGCATTCCAGCGCGCGTTCAAGGCGTGGACGGGTAGTGCGCCGGGAACGTATCGCCGGGGTGAGAGCGGCGGCTAGCCGGCAGGTGTCCGCCGCATGATTGCGGACTGCGAAGGGGTATCGGATTACGGAAGGGGATTATCGTGCTGACTGCCCGCGCAGCCGCCCAGCAATGCCAGGACCGAAAGATAGACAACGGCGTGCTGGGCCGGCTTGATACGTTTCATCGGGGTATCCAAGGTGGGTTAGCAGTGGGTGTGGAACGAGGTCAGTCGAAACAAACGGGACAAATGGAACAAACGGGAAAAATGAGGCGGGACCGCTCGGCAGCTACGCGGCAACCATGGCCGCGCGTGTGCGGCGGCCATGCCGAGGCCGCCCTGTGCAGCGCGGCTCCCGGTCACTTGATGGTCGCCTCATCCCTGAGGTATTGCAGTTCGCGCTCGCGGATGCGGCGCCCCAGGCTGATGGCTTGCGGGTTGTTGGGGTCGCAACTGCGCATTGTCCGGATTTAGGAAGGTTCCTAGCCCCCCCCCATTCGAAGGGATTTCCCCTCATTGACGGGGATTGGTGTTCAGCCCGCATTGACCGGAGACCCCGCGGGCGACCGGGGCGCCCCTCCCGCATGGGGCCGATAAATCGTTAAGATAGCCTTCGCCGCATTACCCAAAAAATAAGACACGAGGAGATCATCCATGCCCCACCCGCGCATCCGCGCCACCCTGCTGGCTTCCGCCCTGCTCCTGGCCGCCCTGCCCGCGCGCGCCGACATCCGCGTGGGCATCGACGTCTCCACCACCGGGCCCGCCGCCTCCATCGGCATCCCCTCCAAGAACGCTGTGCTGATGTGGCCGCCCACCCTGGGCGGCCAGCGCGCGCAATACGTGATCCTGGACGATGGCTCCGACCCCGCCGCCGCGGTGCGCAATGTGCGCAAGCTGATTTCCGAGGAGAAGGTGGACGTAGTGGTCGGCCCCAACATCACGCCGACGGCCATTGCCGCGCTCGATGCGGTGGCGGAGGGCGAGACGCCGATGGTGGCGCTGGCCGCGTCGGCCGCCATCATCGAGCCGCAGGCGGACCCGAAGCGGCGCTGGGCGTTCAAGATGCCGCAGAACGATTCGCACATGGCCACGGTGCTCACCGAGTACATGAGCAACCATGGCGTGAAGACGGTGGGCTTCATCGGCTTCAACGATGCCTACGGCGAGAGCTGGTGGCGGGAGTTCTCCAGGCTGGCGGAGCTGCGCAAGATCAAGGTGGTGGCCAACGAGCGGTTCTCGCGCAACGATACTTCGGTGACCGGGCAGGTGCTCAAGCTGATGGCGGCCAACCCGGATGCGATCCTGGTGGCCGGCGCGGGCACGCCTTCGGTACTGCCGCAGAAGACGCTGGCCGAGCGGGGGTATAAAGGCAAGGTGTACCAGACCCACGGCATCGCCACCTGGGATTTCCTGCGGGTAGGCGGCAAGGATGTGGACGGCACGCTGTTCCCGACCGGGCCGGTGGTAGTGGCCCGGCAACTGCCGGACAGCCATCCGGTGAAAAAGGTGGCACTGGATTTCGCGACGCGCTATGAGGCGAAGTACGGCGCGGACAGCATCACGCAGTTTGCCGGGGATGCCTGGGGCGCGTGGATGCTGCTGGACGACGCCGCGCGCCGTGCCGGCAAGAGCGGCGCGCAGCCGGGCACGCGGGAGTTCCGCCACGCCATGCGCGATGCGCTGGAGACCACCACCAACCTGACCATTCCCAATGGCGTGATGAACCTGAGCGTGAAAGACCATCAGGGCTTCGACCAGCGCTCGCGCGTGATGGGTGTGATCCGCGACGGCAAGTTTGCCTACGCGGCCGAGAATTAAGGATGTCTTGATATGAGCAATATGACAGCAACCCCCTCCCAACCCTTGACGATCGGCTTTATCGGGCTGGGCGCCATGGGCACGCCGATGGTGCGCCACCTGCTTGCCGCCGGCCACGGCGTGCGCGCCTGTGTGCGCCGGCCCGAGGCGGCCGACGCGGCCCGCGCGCTGGGCGCGGTGCCCTGCGCCACGCCCGCAGAAGCGGCGCGCGGCGCGGCGGGGGGGG
>NZ_JFJV02000185.1:13353-27739 GCF_000611145.1 Cupriavidus sp. SK-3
TGGTGTTCACCAATGTCACCTCGTCCGAGGATGTGCGCTCGGTGCTGCTGGGCGAGCACGGCGTGATCGAGGGCGCTGCGCCGGGCACCATCTGCATCGACCACAGCACCATCTCGCCCATCGTCACGCGGGAGATCGCCGCGCGGCTGGCCGAGCGCGGCATCGAGGCGCTGGACTGCCCGGTCTCGGGCGGCACCGTGGGCGCCGAAGCGGCCAGCCTGACCATCATGGCGGGGGGCAAGGCCGAGATGCTGGAGCGCGTGCGGCCACTGCTCTCGCTACTGGGCAAGACCATTACGCATATCGGCGACCACGGCGCCGGCCAGGTTGCCAAGCTGTGCAACCAGATCGCGCAGGTGGTCAATATCGAAGGCATTGCCGAAGCCATGCGGTTCGCGCAGGCCCAGCAGGTGGACAGCGGCCGCGTGCTGCAGGCCATGGCCACCGGCATGGCGGGCAGCCGCATGCTGGACATGATGGGGCCGAAGATGGTGGCGCACGACTTTGCGCCGGGCATCGAGGCGCGGCTGCACGACAAGGATTTCGGGCTGGCCGCGGAGATCGCCCGCCAGCTCGGGCTGGAACTGCCCGCCATGCAGGCCACCTCGCGCCAGCTCGGCACGCTGATGGACAAGGGCTGGGGGAAGGACGATACCTCGTCGCTACTGCGGGTGCTGGAGGGGTGAGCTGCCGCGCCGCCGGGCGCTAAGCCACGTCCATCATCCTCAGGACCGCACGCAGCAGCGGGCTGTCCGTTTCGGCGAAATCGTCCATCACGTTGAAGTGGTGCCTCCCGGGCATCGGCACATGCGCCGCGCCTGGCGCCGCCGCGTTGGCGGCCCAGCCAGCGCGCAGCAGATCCGTCTGCCGCTGGTATTCCTCGGGCTCCAGCCCGCCCACCGCCGTCACCAGCGGTGCGTCCGTGGCGGGCGGCAGGAAGGCCGGCGAGAGCCGGGCCACGTCGCTTTCCGACAGTTTCAGGTCGATCTGCAGGAAGGCGGCGCGCCGAAGCGGCTCCAGATCGTGCAGGCCGCTGACCGACACCACGCCCTTGACCAGATCCGCCGGCAGGTCGCTGCCCACGCGCGGCCACAGGGTGGTGAGCATCATCGCCGCCATATGGCCGCCGACGGAATGCCCTGCCACGAAGATGCGCGACCCGTCATGCCCAAGCCGGTCCGCCGCGCGGTACAGCCATGCCACGCTGCGTACCGCCTGCAGCAGGATGGTCTCCACCGTCACCGCCGGACACAACGAGTAATTGACCACCGCCACCGACACGCCGCACCGTGGCAACGCGCCGGCCACCAGGCTGTGGTCGCGCTTGTCCAGCGCGCGCCAGTAGCCGCCGTGCAGGAACACCAGCAGCGGCGCCGCCTGCCCGGCAACGGCGCCGGGTTCGGCGGGGAAGTAATCGAGCCGCTCGTCCTCGCGGTACGGGCCAGGCTCGCCATCGGCATAGCTCAGGTCTTCCAGCCAGCCGCCCCGCTCGCGCACCTGGCGCGACAGCGCCGCCCAGCGTGCCATATGGATGGCGTTGTCGGGCACCCTGGCCCGGTTGTTGTACTGGACGTCGAAGAAGGCGGGATCCTGCGACGGCAGATGCGCAAGACTGGCGAAGGACGGCAGGTCTGACATGGTGCTCCGGGCCTGGATTAGAGACGCGGGCGGCCTTGGCGGCCCGCGGGGGCGATGGCTGCAATCATGCTAGCCGAGTTCGCCGGCTGCCTGGAATCGACAAGATCCCGGATATCGCCTTGCCGCCGATGGTCGTAAAACGTCACCCGCGTGCCGGCCAGGGCCCACCGGCAAGGTCCGCCCGCCGACGCCTGAATACCATGACCGGAGCCCCGCCATGCGGACCAGGCAAGGCCGCCAGGGATTCCCTCGTCCGGCCTAGTTGTGACCGCGCTGGATTTGCGGCATAATTCCCGGCTCAGCACCATGCTGGCACGCCGGTTCCCGGCAAATCCGCCAGCATCCACTCAGCCCGGGTGGTGAAACAGGTAGACGCAGGGGACTCAAAATCCCCCGCCGCAAGGCGTGTCGGTTCGAGTCCGACCCCGGGCACCACTGAATTTCCCAAGAAAATGCACCCGCTCCAATAGGGAGCCGTCGCCCCGTTGCGACCGCGTATGGTGCGGTCGCCTGACCGGCTGGCCCGATCCGGGCGGACCTTTTCAGTGCCAGCCCGGCTTCCGGCCGCCAAGGCCACTACGCCCCGGCGCGATCCAGCAGCACAATGGTCACCAGCACGGAGGCGTTGCTGATCGCCGTCACATCATGCTTCACGCCGGAAGCCAGATAGACGAGATCGCCCTGGCGTAGCAGCCGGTGGCCACCGTCCACGCCGACATCCACTTCGCCTTCCAGGCATTGCATGGTGACCGGCCCGGCTACCGCATGGGCCGGCATCCGTTTGCCGGCGGCCAGCACCAGGCGCATGACTTCCAGGCGGCTCTCCTTGAAGAGTGCCGTGGTGGGCGTCTGCTCAAGGCGCGCGCCCAGGGGCAGCACGCTGGCGATCTGGCCGGAGGATAGATGAGGGATGGACATCGGTGGCTCCTGGTTGTTTGCGGCGCGGCGCCTGCGTCCGCCGGACACCTCCGGTAGTGACTCCCGCCCCATTGGTGTCCCGGCCCATTCGTTCTTCAGCCGTTCGCGTCGCGCTCTGCACTGATGGTAGTACGCGCATGGGCTTTGTCCCAATGACAACGCGTGCTCCCTAGCCGGCGGAAAATTGCCGATGCGCCTGCCTGTCGCTACACGGTTTGGCAGGCCCCTCGACTATGCTGTGATTGGGCATCATGCCCGGACGCGCCGCCCGGCAGAGGCAGATTACCCTGGGAGCGCTGGCGCGAGAATGCGGGAGAACTGTCATGCAACAGCGCCTGGCCGGTTTGATTTGCGCGGCCGCCATCATGGCTAGCGCCTGTGCCACCTTGCAGCCCGAGCAGACCGGGAGCAAGTTGGTCGGAAGCCCGGAGAGCAGCGTGCGCGATGCCTTTGGCGCACCCGGCGAGGTCTACCGCCTGGCTGACGGCACCACCCGCTGGATCTATACCCGCCAGCCGCTCGGCTTCGCTGTCTACGCGGCGGATTTCGATGCCGGGGGCAAACTCAGCAGCTTCCGTCAGATGCTGACGGAAAAAGAGATCTACCAGGCGCAGATCGGCGTCTGGACCAAGCGCGACATCGAAGAGCGCTTCGGCAAACCCCGGGTCCCGATTCAGTATTACCCGCTGATGAAGCGGGAAGCCTGGTCCTATCGGATGTACAAGGACGCCAACCTGCCGGCCCACTTCAGCTGCTACTTCGACGACAACGGCGTGTTGCAGCAGACCATGATCATCGCCGATCCGCTGGGCGGCGGGAGTCATGGCCGAGGCAGGTAAGCGCGCTGCCTTACAGCTGTGCCACCAGCGCCTTGATCCACGCATGCACCACCCGGACGTCCGCCGAGGTTTCGAACCGCTCGGATGCCATCAAGTAGTACGAATGCGCCGAAGACAAGCTAACCGGCGACAGCCGCACCAGTTGCCCGGACTTGAGCAGGTGCAGCAGCAGCGAGCGACGCCCGTAGGCAATGCCTTGCCCGCGCATGGCGGCGTCCAGCATCAGACCGGTATCGGTAAAGGTAGTCACGCGAGGGCTGCGCGGCATGGGCAGCCCGGCCTCGCGGAACCACGGCTCCCAGGCATGGCGGCTGTGCGACAGGAGCATGGCTTCGCCGAACAGCCTGGGCAGCGCGCGCTGCCTGAGCGTGGCGAGGTAGGACGGCGCCACCACCGGAAACCACTCGTCATGGCCCAGGTCGAGATGCGGCTCAACTGGCCTGGCCCGGGCAAAGCGCAGTGCGATGTCGGCCTCGCCATGACGGGGCACGATCATCTGGCTGGTGGGGTCCAGCGCGATGGCGATCCGGGGATGGCCGCGCTGGAATTCCGCCAGCGCGGGCACCACGCGAAAGCGGGCGAATGAAGGCAGCACGCTGACGCGCACCGTGCGCGGATCGGCCGCGGGGCCGAAGGCTTCGCCCAGCGTGGAGAGTGCTTGCCGGACCGGCCCGAGCAGGCGTTCGGCCTCGGGCGTGGGCGTCACGATGCGCGTGGTGCGCGCGAACAGCGCCACGCCGCAGCGTTGTTCGAGCTCGCGGATGCGATGGCTCACCGTGCTGTGGGCCACGCTGAGTTCCTCGGCGGCCCGGTGAAAGCTCCGCAGGCGCGCCACGGCATCGAAGGCGAGCAGCAGCGGGATCGGCGGGATGTGCTTCATGACGGGTTGCGCGGGCAATCCGCCGGCTCAGCGCGTGCGGACATAGCCTTGGTTTCGGTGATCTCGGGTGCGAAGCTGGTCGTCGCTGCGGAACAAGCGCAAACGAGCCGGCTCGCGATGCGCGATCATAGCGCACGCGCTGTGCGCAACGCCCAGCCAAACAAGCCGGCGAAAGCCAGCGGACCCCACACGGACAGCACCTCTCCCAGGCCAGGGAACAGCATGCGCTGCAGCAGTGCGGCATCGCCCGCCTGCGCCCAGTCGGCAGCCAGCAGGGCCAGGCACCCCCCCTGCACCAGCAGGTTGCGGCCTGCGCGCTCCGTGCCCAGGGCAGCGGCGGCGGCCAGCGGCATCAGGCCGAAAGTCAGTGCGGAAAGCATGGGCATCTCCCGGCGCGGTGGCGCGCTGCATCGTGGATGGAATGCCGCCACTGTAGGGCCGGATCGCTCGCGATTTGTTGAAAGTTGCGGCGCGATTGTGCGGCCGCGTCGACCAATCTCCCCAATTGCCGGCCCTCGCCTCCCACGGCTGCGCACCGCGTACCACAAGGCTTGAGGCCGCCCCAGCGCATGTTGACGCCGCTTAAATCACAAATAAAAGCTTTCAGCACGCGCCCCAAGTTGTGGCAGTGATAATGGCCCACGCCAAATCTGCGCGGCACCCGCCGGGAAGGATCGCGGCCAGAAGCTCTTGCCGCGGCCCCGCTGCGCGGGCGCCCCGTGGGCCCAGTGATTTCTCTGCAGAGCCGCTGCCGCGCCATGGAAACCATCGTCCACCTGCTTGCAACGCAACCCGAGATCGCCTTGTTTCTGGCGCTGGCCGTGGGACATGCGGTGGGTTCGATCAAGATCGGGCCGTTCCAGCTCGGCGGCATCTGCGGCACGCTGATTGCCGCGCTGGTGATCGGACAAACCGGGGCGCGCATCGACACCGATGTGCGCAACGTCTTCTTCGCCTTGTTCATCTTCGCCCTGGGCTTCACCGGCGGCCCGCAGTTCTTTGCCAACGTCACCCGCAGCTGGCGCATTGGCCTGCTGTCGCTGGTGGAAGTGGCCGTGGTGCTGGCGCTGATGGCGCTGGCAGTGGTGGTGCTGAACCTGGACCAGGGCACCGCGGCGGGCCTGCTGGCCGGCGCGGCGACGGAATCGGCGGTGATCGGCACGGCCTCCGAGGCCATCGGCAGGCTGGGCCTGTCTCCCGAACGGATACGCGAGCTGCAGACCAATATCGTCACCGCCTACAGCGTGACCTACCTGTTCGGGCTGATCACCATCGTGCTGTTCACCAGCCAGCTGGCGCCGTGGCTGTTGCGCATCAACCTGCGCGAGTCGGCGGCGGCGCTCTGGCACAGGCTCGGCGGCGAGTCCGACATGGGCGCGCGCCAGTACAGCGCGCTGCCGCGCCTGGTGGGCCGCGTGCTGGAAGTGCGTGCGGCGGCCGGGCAGACCGTGCTGGCGGCGGAGAAGGCCGTGGCGCTGGGCGTGACGATCCGGCGCATCCGGCGCGACGCTCATACCTTCAAGCCAACGCCCGATGAGGTGCTGCGGGCCGGTGACGTGGTGCTGGCGTATGGCCGCCGCGACGCCATGGTGCCGTTCGCGCAGGCGGTGGGCATCGAGCTGCCCGAGGCGCCGGAAGCGGCCGGGGAAGCCAGCATGGACACCGTGGTGCAGACCGAGCAGGACGTGCTGCTCGCGCGGCGCGAGGTCAGTGGCGTCACGCTGGCCTCGCTGCGCGGCATGGCGGATGTCGGCATGGGCCGCGGCGTGTACATCGACGCCATCAGCCGCGTCGGGCGCCCGATCCCGCCTTTACCCAATACCGTGCTGGAGCGTGGCGACGTGCTGAGCCTGAGCGGCCCCTCCGAGGCCGTGGACCGGGTAGTGCCGGAACTGGGCTACCGCGTCGTGCCCACCATCAAGACCGATTTTGTGTTTCTCGGCGTCGGCGTGCTGCTGGGCATGTTGCTGGGCAGCCTGAGGCTGCGGGTTGGCGGCGCGGAGCTGACGCTGGGTACCGGCGGCGGTTGCCTGGTAGCGGGCCTGGCATTCGGCTGGCTGCGCGCGCGCATGCCGCTGATGGGCTCGCTGCCCTCGTCGGCGGCGGAGATCCTGAAGGATTTCGGGCTGGCCACCTTTATCGCGGCGGTGGGCCTGTCCGCCGGACCGGACGCCATCAAGCTGGTGAAGACCTATGGCCTGGCGCTGCCCGTTGCGGGCGTGCTGATCTCGATCGTGCCGGCGTCGCTGTCGCTGCTGATCGGCCACTGGTGGCTGAAGATCGAAGCCCCGATCCTGCTCGGCGCGGTGGCCGGACAGCAATGCAGTACGCCCGCCATCATGGCGCTGACCAATGCAGCCGGCAACAGCACGCCGGTGGTTGGCTACACCATCACCTACGCCATTTCCAACGTGCTGCTGCCATTGATGGGACCCATCTCGGTCGCCGTGGCCGGTGCGCTGGCGCATTGATTGCGCACCGGCCCGTGCCTGCCATCGGCACCCGGGCGGCACGCTGGTCTGATCGCCTCGCTTGATCCATTTATCCCATTTATCCATCACGCAGCAGGAGCCATGCATGGAGTGGTTACACAACATCTTCCAGAAATCCCCTGAATCGGCCTTGTTCCTGTCGCTGGCGGTCGGCTACGCGATCGGCAAGCTCACATTCGGGCGTTTCCAGCTTGGCGGCGTGGCCGGCTCGCTGCTGGCCGCGGTGGTCATCAGCCAGGTCGGCGTGGAGATCGACAACGGCGTCAAGGCGGTGATGTTCGCGGTGTTTATCTATGCCGTGGGCTACGAGAGCGGGCCGCAGTTCTTCAACTCGCTCAACCGCAGCTCGCTGCGCGAGATCGCCATGGCGATCTTCATGGCGGTGGTGGGGCTGGCCACGGTGGTGATCCTCGCCAGGCTGTTCCATCTCGACAAGGGACTGGCCGCGGGCCTGGCCGCCGGCGGCATGACGCAGTCGGCCATCATCGGTACGGCGGGCGACGCCATCACCAAGCTGGGGCTGCCGCCCGACCAGGTGAAGCTGCTGCAGTCCAACGTGGCGATCGGCTATGCCGTGACCTATGTGTTCGGCTCGCTGGGCGCCATCATCGTGTGCGTGAACATCCTGCCGCGCTTCATGAAGACGGACCTCAAGACCGACGCCAGGAAGGTCGAACTGGCCATGCACGGCGGCACGCCGCAGTTTGGCCCGGGCCAGCGTGGCGCGCTGCCGCGCCTGGTGGGCCGCGTGTTCCGCGTAGCCGGCGCCGCCGGCAAGACCGTGGCGGCGATCGAGACCAAAGGCGCGGACCTCGTCACGGTCGAGAAGGTGATGCGCGGCGGCAAGCCGGTCGAGGTCAGGCAGGACCTGGTGCTGCAGGCCGACGACCTGGTCCTGATGGTGGGCCGGCGCGACGCGATGGTGCCCACCGCGCAGATGATCGGCGAGGAAGTGGCTGACGCCGCAGGCATGGGCGTGGTGATGCAGACGCGCCGCGCGGTGTTCACGCACAAGGACATGAACAACAAGTCCATCGCCGAGATCATCGGCATGGTGGAGCGCGACCAGCGGCACGGCGTGTATATCGAGCATATCGAGCGTTACGACCACCCGCTGCCGATCCTGCCCGACCTGAAGCTCCAGCACGGCGACATCCTCACCTTCTACGGCACACCCGACGACACCGCCCGCGCGGTCAAGACCGCCGGTTATGAACTGGTGCCGAGCGAGAAGACGGACTTCGTCTACTTCGGCGCCGGCGTGCTGGTGGGCCTCTTGATCGGCCTGCTGGTATGGCGCGTGGGCTCGATCCCGCTGACCCTGGGTTCCGGCGGCGGCGCGCTGTTGTCCGGCCTGGTATTCGGCTGGGCGCGGTCCAAGCATCCGATGTATGGCGCCATGCCGACAGCGGCCTGCCAGTTGCTCAAGGACTTCGGGCTGGCGGCCTTCGTGGCCATCGTCGGCATCAACTCGGGGCTGCAGGCGGTGACCACGCTCAAGCAAAGCGGGCTGACCATCTTCCTGCTGGGCGCCGTGGTGACGCTGCTGCCGCTGTTCCTCACCATGCTGTTCGGACGCTACGTGCTCAAGTACGACAACGCGGCGCTGCTGGCCGGCGCGCTGTCGGGCTCGCGCAGCGCAAACCCCGCCTTCGGCGGCATCCTGGACAAGGCAGAAAGCCCGGTGCCGACGGTGCCCTTCGCCATCACCTACGCCCTGGCCAACGTGCTGCTGACCTTGCTCGGTCCCCTGGTGGTCGGCCTGGTCTAGTGTCCTGAATCGCAAGTTCGTTGCATAAGTCTGCCGATAAGTTGCACGATCCGTCGTCGCGAATGCTCGCAAGGCTCCAGCCTTGCTGCGCTTCGCTCCTAGGCTCGCGCACCTTCTCGACAGACTGATTTCTGCAACGAACTTCCGACTCAGGACACTAGCGCGGCTCGCCTTGACGCTGGCGGCCACCTCCCCGCGCAAACGCGCATTTGTATTCCCGGATCCGGTCCGGCCGGACCGGATCTCCTCCAACAAGCCTTACCCCTGGAGCATGTCATGACCAAACCTGACCTTTCCAAGCTGGCGAACCTGTCGCCGTTCGAGCTCAAGGACGAGCTGATCAAGCTCGCCAGCAGCGATGCGGATCGCATGATGCTCAATGCCGGGCGCGGCAACCCGAACTTCCTGGCGACCGTGCCGCGCCATGCCTTCTGGCAGCTCGGCCTGTTCGCCATGCGCGAATCCGAGCGCTCGTTCTCCTACATGCCCGAGGGCGTCGGCGGCTTTCCGCGCCGTGCCGGGATCGAAGAGCGTTTCAACCTGTTTGCGCGCGAGCAGTCCGAGACCTCCGGCGTGAAGTTCCTCGCCGGCGCCGTGTCCTATGTGCGCGACCAGCTCGGGCTGGATGCGGGCGACTTCCTGTACGAGATGTGCGAAGGCATCCTCGCCTGCAATTACCCGGTGCCGGACCGCATGCTCAAGCAGTCCGAGAAGATCGTGGCGCAATACATCCGCAAGGAGATGATCGGCAGCCATCCTTTCACGGGCAAGTTCGACCTGTTCGCGGTCGAGGGCGGCACGGCCGCGATGACCTACCTGTTCAACACCATCCGCGAGAACCACCTGCTCAAGGCCGGCGACACGATCGCGCTTGGCATGCCGATCTTCACGCCGTATATCGAGATCCCGGAGCTCAACGACTACCAGTTGCTGGAACTGTCCATCGATGCCGATCCGCGGAACCGCTGGCAGTATTCGAACGAAGAGCTCGACAAGCTGCGCGACCCCAAGGTCAAGGCGTTCTTCCTGGTGAACCCGAGCAATCCGCCGTCGGTGCGCATGAGCGACGAGAGCCTGGAGTACCTGGCCTCGATCGTCGAGGAGCGGCCGGACCTGATCATCCTGACCGACGATGTGTACGGCACCTTTGCCGACAACTTCGTCTCGCTGTTCGCGATGTGCCCGAAGAACACGATCCTGGTGTACTCGTTCTCGAAGTACTTCGGCGCGACCGGCTGGCGGCTCGGTGTCATCGCCACGCACCAGGACAATATCTTCGACGCGCAGATCGCCGGGCTGCCGCAGCCGCAGCGCGACCAGCTGCACAAGCGCTACAACTCCATCACCACCGAGCCGGACAAGCTCAAGTTCATCGACCGCCTGGTCGCCGACAGCCGCACCGTGGCGCTGAACCACACCGCCGGCCTGTCCACGCCGCAGCAGGTGCAGATGGTGCTGTTCTCGCTGTTCTCGCTGATGGACACGCACGACGAGTACAAGGCAGCGATGAAGCGCCTGATCCGCAGCCGCAAGGCCGCGCTGTACCGCGAGATCGGCATTGCGCCGGACAACGACGATCCCAACGCCGTGGACTACTACACGCTGCTCGATATCGAGCAGCTCGGCGGCAAGGCCATCGGGCCGGAGTTCGTCAAATGGGTGCTCAACGCCGCCGAGCCGGCGGAGCTGCTGTTCCGGCTGGCCGAGGAGGCGGGCGTGGTGCTGCTGCCGGGACGCGGCTTCGGCACGCGCCATCCGTCCGGCCGCGTATCGCTGGCCAACCTCAATGAATCGGACTACGTGAAGATCGGCCGCTCGATCCGCAAGCTGTTCGAGGAATATGTGGAGCGGTACAACGAGGCCACCGGCAGCACGGCGCGCAAGGACGTGACGAAGAAGTAAGACACGGCCGGCACGTTGCCGCGGGCTGGTGCCGGCGTTGTCCGGCATCGGCCCGCGGCGTCCTGAACACGGACCGGCATGCCGCCGGCGTCGATGCGCCGCGTGGCTCTGGTATGGTGGGCGGTCCGCAATCCACCGTCCGCCGCCACCGAGCCGCATGCCAGCTTCCTTGCCCGCCAACTTCCTCCCCGCTGCCTGGTCCGACTGGTTGCCGGGCGCCATGCCGGCCGATCTGTCGTGGTGGTGGCCGTCGGTCTTCATGCTGGCCGAATGGGCGATCCGCCTGGCCATGCTGGTCTATGTGCCGCAACGCCGTGCCCCGGCGGCGGCACGCACCTGGCTGCTGCTGATTTTCTTCCTGCCGTGGCTGGGATTGTTGCTCTACGCGCTGTTCGGCCGCATCTACTATCCCAAATCCCGCCGCATCAAACTGGCGCGCATCAACCTGGGCATCGCGAGCGTGCGGGACCGGGTGGCGCGCTTCGCCCCCCTGCAGCCGCTGCCTGCCACGGTTGCCGCCGGTGCGGCCGGCCTGATCGAGCGGCTCGGCTCCCACTCGCCGATGCGAGGCAATGCCGTGGCGCTGCTCGATGGCTACGATGCCACGGTAGCCGCGATGATCGCCGATATCGACGGCGCCCGGCACCATGTCCACCTGCTGGTGTACATCTACGCCGCCGACGCCACCGGACGCGCCTTTACCGATGCCCTGCTGCGGGCGAACGCGCGAGGCGTGCGCTGCAGTCTGCTGGTGGATGCGCTGGGAGCGCGCGCCGGCTGGCGCGCGTTTGCGGACACGCTGCGCGAGGCAGGCGTGGAGGTGGTGCAGGCCCTGCCGATGGGCTCGCTGATGGCCGTGCTCAAGGGCAAGAGCGCACGCTTCGACCTGCGCAATCACCGCAAGATCCTGGTGGTGGACGGCAGCATCGGCTACATCGGCTCACAGAACGTGATCGATGCCGAGTCGATGCCCGGCCTGCCCAATGAAGAACTGGTGGCACGCGTGACGGGGCCGGTGGTCTCGGAGCTGCAAGCGGTATTCCTGGCCGACCGCTACCTGGAAACCGGCGACAGCAACTTTGGCATCGACAGCTTTCCGCCCATGCAAGAGCAAGGCCCGCACGTCGCGCAGATGCTGCCCAGCGGCCCCGGCTACGGTACGCAGAACGCGCAGATGGCGCTGATCAGCATGATCCACCACGCACGCAGCGAGGTGGTCATCACCACGCCCTACTTCGTGCCCGACGAAGCCTTCCTGCAGGCGCTGCAACTGGCCTGCTACCGCGGCGTTGACGTGCACCTGGTGTTGTCGCAGCGCATCGACCAGCGCTTCACGCAGGCAGCGCAGGAAGCCTACTTTGGCGTACTGCTGGACGCGGGCGTGCAGATCCACTTGTACCGGCCGGTCTTCCTGCATGCCAAGCATGTGACCATCGACGACGAGGTGGCGATGGTGGGATCGACCAATATGGATATCCGCTCCTTCGCGCTCAACGCGGAGGCCGCGCTGGTGATCTACGACCGCGAGGTGGTGGCGCGCATGCGGGAGATCCAGCGGCGCTACCTGGCCAGCAGCGAGCCGGTGGTGCGCGCCGTGTGGCAGCAGCGGCCGCTGCATACGCGCACCTGGCAGAACCTTTGCCGGCTGGCGGATTCGCTGTTGTAGGGACGCGGATGTAAAAACGCGACCCGTGGCGCTGTTGGCGCCAAGGGTCGCGTCAGGCACTGCGAGCGGCTGGCTTAGCGTGCTTCCACGTAGCCCAGTACGGCTTCCAGCATCGTCTTCAGCGTGGGCTGGATGCGCGTGGCCCGTGCCTCGTCGTAGGCGAAGGGATAGGTCTCGCTCATGTAGGCCGACTGCGTCAGCTCAAGCTGCACGGCCTGCACGCCCTGTGCCGGCGCGCCGTACTGGCGCGTGATGTAGCCGCCCTTGAAACGCCCGTTGAGCACCGAGGTATAGCCCGGCAAGGCGCTGGCGATGTCCAGCAGCTGGTTGGCCAGCTCGGCGTCGCAGCTCGCGCCGTTGGCCGTGCCGAGGTTGAAATCGGTCAGCTTGCCTTCGAAGAAGCGCGGCAGCACCGAGCGGATCGAATGCGCGTCCCACAGCGCCACGGTGCCGTGCGCGGCGCGCAGACGGGCCAGTTCTCCGGCCAGCGCGTCGTGGTACGGGCGCCAGATGGCGTCGCGGCGGGCGGCGATCTCGTCGTCGGCCGGCAGGCTGCCGTCGGCGTAGACCGGCGTCTTGTCGAAGGTATCGACCGGGCACAGGCCGGTGGTGTCCTGGCCGGGATACAGGTTGGCGTTATCGGGCGGGCGGTTCAGGTCCACCACGTAGCGCGAGTGCGTGGCCACCAGGATGGAGGCGCCGAGTTCGCGCGCGAAATCGTAGAGGCGTTCCAGGTGCCAGTCGGTATCGGGCACGGTGCGCGCCTCGGCGGTCAGCCGGTCGGACACGGAGGCCGGCAGGTGGGTGCCTACGTGCGGCATCGACACCAGCAGCGGGCGCGTGCCGCGATGCAGGGTGAAAGCGGGGGTATCGGTCGAGAAAGACATGTTTTTGGTTTGCAACGTGAAGGTGCAGGTGCAGTTGCGCATCGGCGCGGCCTGAAGCTTGCATCGTCAAGCATCAGGCCGCGTCCAACGCCGGGTTCAGTCGGTCAGCAGGCTTGCGCGCGCCGCGGCGAAGCCCTTGCCGGCCTGGGCCTGCAAGGCGTGCGCGCCATGCTGCACGCGCGTCCGGCCCGCCGTGCGGACTTCCGCTAGTGTCTCATGTCCGTGGTTGGTGAACACATGCACAGCCAGCGCCTGGCTGCCGGACAAGCCGGCCAGCGCCGGATGCGCGCCGTCGAGCACCACGAAATCCGCCTGCTGCCCGGGCGCCAGCGCGCCGATGGGCCGGCCCGAGGCGCGCGCACCGCCGGCGGCGGCGTCGAGGTAGAGACGATCGGCCACCTGCTTGTGCGCGTCCGACGCCAGCACATTGCGTTTTTGCAGCGCGAGGCGCTGGCCGTACTCGAACAGCCGCAGTTCCTCCGCCACGCTCACGCTGGCATGGCTGTCCGAGCCGATGCCCCAGACGCCGCCCTGCCCCAGGTAGGGCGCGGCATCGAAGACGCCGTCGCCAAGGTTGGCCTCGGTGGTGGGACAAATGCCGGCCACCGCGCCGCTGTGCGCGAGACGCCGCCGTTCGTCCCAGTCCAGGTGAGTGGCGTGCACCAGGCACCAGCGCGCATCCACCTCGGCATGGTCGAGCAGCCACGCCACCGGGCGCGTGCCCGTGAGCGTGATGCACTCGTCCACTTCGCGCTGCTGCTCGGCGATATGGATATGCACGGGCGCCTGCGCATCCAGCGCGTGCAGGCCTGCCACGGCATCGGCAAGGCTTTGCGGCGGCACCGCTCGCAGCGAATGCGGTGCCAGCCCGAGCCGCCCCCCGCCCGGGGCCCGCGNGGCACTGCGGGGCCAGGCGTCCGAGCAAGGCGAGCATGGCGTCGGTTTCGTGCAGGAAACGGCGCTGCTCGGCGAGCGCGGGCTTGTCGCCGAAGCCGGCGGTCTGGTACAGCACCGGCAGCAGCGTGATGCCGATGCCGGCGTTTTGCGCGGCGCGCAGCAGGCGCAGCGACATCTCGGCGGGATCGGCGTAGGGCTTGCCGTCCGGATCGTGATGCACGTAGTGGAATTCGCACACGCTGGTGTAGCCGGCGCGCAGCATCTCGATATAGAGCTGCGTGGCGATGGCTTCGAGCGTATCGGGCGAGAGCCGCAGCGCAAAGCGGTACATCAGCTTGCGCCAGCTCCAGAAGGAGTCGCTCTCCTGGCCGTCGGCCAGCGTCTCGCTGCGGTATTCGGTCAGGCCGGCAAAGCCGCGCTGGAAGGCGTGCGAATGCAGGTTGGGCATGCCCGGCAGCAGGGGGCCGGCGGCGCGCGGCACATCCGCCGCCGGCAC